>JAWVZJ010000175.1:0-6015 GCA_033722255.1 Thermoanaerobaculia bacterium
CTCCACCAGTGTCCGCTCGGCTCTGGCCCTGGCCGAGCGTCACGGCATGCGGAGCATCGGAATTCCCCCGGTCGTGACCGGGGAGTACGGTTACCCCATGGACAAGGCCGCCCGCCTCATGCTCACCGAGATCCAGCGCTACATCCAGGGCGGCACGAAGCTCGAGCGGGTCGTGGTGACCGTCCACGACGACGAGATGTTCGAGCTCTTCAAGCGCCAGCTCCGCCGCGGCTTTCGCTGATCTCCTCCTGACCCGGAGGGGGGGCGCTGAGCACGGGCCTCCCGACCCGGTTCATGGACCCCACGGTTGTGTGGCCGTGCCCTCGGAGGTGCCCGCCAAACGACTCCCTTCCCACCCTGCCGGTGCCGGTCCCTGGGACGAACCCACGTCCTGTCGGACGCGGTGCCCCGCGCCCTGAGGGACCGACCCAATCCTGGAAATGGTCCTACTGTCCAGCTGCCGCAATGCCGCGAGCGGTGATTCGGGGCACCCGCAGTAGGGCGGAGATCGATTCACAAGCTCTCAGAGCATGCGCTCGGCCAGGCGCTTCAGGGATCGGCCCTGGCGGGATTGCATGGTGGCCCACCGGCGTTGGATCCGGAGCCACCGGAGGAGCAGACCTCCGAATCCCGAGAAGCGGGACCGGGCAGTGAACCGGGTTCCCCGCCCGGTCTTCGACAGATACCACTCCTGCCGGAGGGGCACGCCCCAGAGCCTCGCCTCCCAGGTCAGGGCCCGGGGCTCGGCCAGGAGGGTCACCTCTCCCCGGAGGGTGGTCGTCAACCGGCCGAGGGTCAGCGAGACTTCGAAGGTGCTCCGCTCCCGGAGGGGCTTGAAATCTCCGCTTTTGGCGAAGGTGACGGCGGGCCACCATTTCTCCCAGCTCCGGGGCTCGATCAGGAAGCCCCACAGCCTCTCCGGGGCGATCCCGATCGACGTGTTGTTCTCCACCGACAAGGGATCAGCCCGGAGGATTCATGGGGCGTCGCAGCGGGGCCGTGTACAGGGTCGCCAGATGCAAGAACGTAGTCGATACTTCATGAATCCTCCGGGTCAGGCTCCGAACTTCGCCAGCCGGCCTCCGTGGGCGAGCATCAGGCCCAGGAGGTGTCGGGACGGGATCGTCCCCAGGTGCCCCCCGATCACCGAGGCCTCGTCGTAGCGTTCCACCGGGTCCACGAAGGCCGTCTCGGACACGAGGACCAGGGGCACGGGATGCCAGCTGTGGCGCTTCATCGGAGCGGGAGTGGAGTGGTCGCCGGTCACGGCCAGGACGTCGGGACCCAGGTCCAGGAGCCGGGGAAGCTCCCGGTTCACCGCCTCCAGGGCCGCCACCTTGTCCTCCAGGCTCCCGTCCTCCCCCGCCTGGTCCGTCTTCTTGACGTGGAGGAAGAGGTAGTCGAATCGGTCCCAGCTCTCCTCGACCCGGTCCAGGATCTCGCCGAAGCTCTGGCCGGAGGGGAGCTTCTCCATGCCGCAGACGGCGGCGACGCCCCGGTAGAGGGGATAGCCGGCGAAGGCGCCGCACCGGATTCCGTAGAGCTCTTCCAGAGTCCGGAGGGCGGGAAGAGTGGAGAATCCCCGGAGGAGGACCCGGTTCGCCCTCTCCTCGTCCGCAAGGGTCTCCTCGAAGGACCGGAGCAGGCGGCGGACCGCCTCCGCCGTCCGCTCCCCCTCGGGCTCCACGGCCCGGACCGGCTCCGGGGGAACCCCGGTCTGCTGGGGATCGGTGTCGGCGAGCTCCGGGGAGAGCTCCCGACCCCGGAGGAGGAGGACGAACCGGTGCCCCTCGCCGGCCTGGATCCGGACCTCGATCCCGAGATCGTCGGGAACGGCTCCCCGGAGCTTCTCCACCAGGCGTCGACACTCTTCGGTGGAGATGCGCCCCGCCCGGCGGTCGGTGACGTTCCCGTCCTCGTCGGCGGAGGCGAAGTTGCCCCGGGCCGCCACGTCTCCGGCCCGGATCTCCACGTCCGCCCCGAGGGCCTCCAGGACCCCTCGTCCGATGTCGGCCTCGGGCTCCCGGGGATCGTAGCCGAAGAGGGCCAGGTGGCCCGGCCCGCTCCCGGGGGTGATTCCCGGCTCCACGGGAACGATCCTCCCGGTGCTCCCGGCCGCCGCCAGGGCATCGAGATTCGGAGTGTCCGCCATCTCCAGGGGAGTGCGGGGCTGGGACGGTGTCCGGAGGTCTCCCACCCCGTCCAGAACCAGCAGGACCAGTTTGCTCTCGTTCGGTTGGCTGAGCCGCTCGAGGAGCTCGATGCTCATCGGAATCCTCCCGGGAATGGTTCAGGGGACGAGGTAGACGTAGCTTCGAACCTGGAGCCGGGCCCGGGCCTCGAAGCCGCTCCCGAAGAGGGCAAGCCTCATCCGGGGCGCCAGGACGGGAAGGACGATCCATCCGTCGAAGCTCTCCCCTCCCGAGTAGGCCGGGATCACGGGTTCGATCTCCACCAGCTTGACCCAGTGTTCCTCCTCGGGATCCAGGCGTCCCCGGAGCTCCACGTAGGCCTGATCCAGATCGATCACCCGCCTTCGGGACGGATGCCAGACGGAGACGACCAGCCGGAGCTCCCGGTGCGCCTCCAGCTCCAGGACCTCTTGGCCGTCCGCCTCCAGCTCCAGGAGAAACGAACCCCCGTTGTCGGTGGCGAAGATCTCCGGCGTCCGATCGAACCGGACCTGTCGGGGAGTTGAGCTGGCGTCGATCTTCGTGGGCATCCGGAGGACGGTGAGTATATCTCCCGACCGGGTTGACAGCCCTCCGGCGGGGCAGTAGCTTTCAAGGGAACGACCGAAAGGAGAGCGATGAGCCCCGAATCGAAGCTCCGTGCCTACCTCATCTTCACCGGAACGGGTCCCATCCTCGTCCTCTCCACCTATCCGAAGCTCACCGACGAGCGTCTGGTGAGCAAGCTCCGGTACAAAGGGATCGACAAGTTCATCGCCTACCAGGTCGACCGGGACGCGGTGGAAGCGCGGTACCCGGAGGCCTACGAGAACATCGTCCAGGATCTCCAGGGTACGGAGGACATCCGGGTCCTGGACTTCAACGGTCACCAGATCATGGCCAACTTCTCCCTGGACGAGCTGGGAGATCCGATCAAATTCGGGGAGTGAGCTCCCGCCATCCCGAGCCCATTTCCCGGAGGAGTCGGTCCACGGTCTCCAGGGGCAGGCCCACCACGTTCGAGTAGCTGCCCCGGATCCCGGGGATGAAGATCGCGGCCCGACCCTGGATGCCGTAGCCTCCGGCCTTGTCCAGGGGCTCGCCCGTGGAGACGTACCACTCGATCTCCTCCTCCTCCAGGTCCCGGAAGATCACGTCGGTGGAGGCCACCCGGGACAGGGTGCGACCCGTGCTCGAGCGGTGCAGGGCGACCCCGGTGAGCACTTCGTGGGTCCGGCCCGAGAGGCGCCGGAGCATCTCCTCCGCATCGGCAGGTCCCGAGGGCTTTCCCAGAACCCTCCCTCCCAGGACCACCACGGTGTCCGAGCCCAGGAGGAGCTCGTCCTCCTCGCCGACCCCGGCCATCGCCTTCTCCCGGGCCATCCGCTCCACGAATCCGCGGGCGCTCTCTCCCTCTCGGCGGGCCTCGGGGAGATTCGTCGGCCGCACCGTGAAGTCGACCTCCATTGTCTCCAGGAGTCGGCGCCGTCTGGGGGAGGCCGAGGCCAGGACCAGCCGGGGTGATGTCACGGGTAGTAGCCCTCGATGGTCCGGGCCTCGAGCCCCGGCTCGTCGACCTCGATCCGAACCTTCCGGAAGCGCTCCGGGTCCCTCCCGTCCGACTGATAGGTCAGCAGGTACTGGGATCGGATCTCCCGCTCGATGTCCCGATAGACCCGGCCGAGACCGGCGGCCCGGTCGACGAAGAAGGCCCGGCCCCCGGTCTCGGAGGCCAGGCGGAGCAGCCCCGTCCGGGCCTGCTGATCCGAGGGGTCCAGGCCCAGCCCGATCGGGTAGATCGCCACCCCCGTCCGCCGGGCGAACTCCAGGGTTTCCTCGATGTCGTATTCGCTCTCCACGTCCTCGCCGTCGGAGATCAGCACCAGCAGGCGCTTGCCCTCGATTCCCGAGAAGTAGTAGAGGGCATAGATCAGGCTGTCGTACAGAGCCGTCTCGCCGTCGACCTCGAGGTTCGCCAGGCCCCCGGCCAGCACGTCGATCCGGTTCGTGAACGGAACCCGCAGGCGGGGCCGGTCGGCGAAGGTGATCACTCCCGCCCGGTCCCGGGGCGTCAGGATCTCCCGGAAGAATCCCAGGGCCGCCCTCTCCGCCTCGTCGATCTCCTCGGTCATGGAGTTCGAGGTGTCCAGGAGGATCCCCGCGTGGAGAGGGACGTCCTCGACCCAGGCGAATCGGAGGATCTCCTGCTCTCGTCCGTCCTCCAGGATCCGGAAGTCCTCCTCGCCGAGATCCCGGACCGGTCGGCCCCGACGATCCACCACCGTGGTGTAGAGCTCCACCACCTGGACGTCGAGCTCCTCCAGATTCTCGGGGGCCCGGAGAAATACCAGATCCTCGGCCGACGCTCCGCTCTCGAGATAGGCCACGGCCCGGACGTAGGACATCTCCCGGTCCGGAGGAGGCGGGAGCTCCTGGACGAAGGGGGGCTGGTAGAGCGTGGCCAGCCGGGTCTCGTCCAGGTAGAGCTCCACCCGGTCCAGGCGGGCGCCCCGGGGCACCTCCACCGCCGCCCGGGCCCGGAGCTCCTCCGGCAGGTCGAGCCGGGGCCGGGGTTGGACCAATCGGACCGTGAATCGATGGGGTCCGGCGTTGAGGGCGATCTCGTCGCTGGCCACGGGCTCGCCGGTTCGATCCAGAGCCACGGCCCGGACCCGGTGAAGGCGGGGGGCCCGGCCCAGATCGAGCTCCACCTCCCACGGAGGGCTGCCCTTGGAGAGGACCGGCTCTCCGTCCAGGTCGAACCGGACCCGGTCTACTTCCCCGCCCCGGACCTGGGCCCCGATCCGGACCAGGCCGGTCTGGAGCTCCTCCGGAGGGGGATAGATCTCCACCGATGCCTCCGCTTCTTCCCGCCTCCGGTCGAACTTCGGGCCCGGGAGAGACGTGGGCTCCAACGGCCGGAAATCGGTCACCAGGGGGACGGAGACCCGCTTCGACTCCCGGAAGTACCGGTCGCCGTGAATGTCCCGGACCCGGAGGATCAACCGGTAGTCTCCAGGCCGTAGATAGCGCTCGAAGACCAGGGGGATCTTCCCCCCTGCCAGGCGGTCCCGAGGGATCTCGAAGCGGTACCGGAAGCTCTCGAAGAGGGTTTCTCGTCGCAGGACCTCCCCGTCCAGGACGAGGTCGAAGCGGGTCCCCGCTTCGGTCGTCACGGACTCCACCGAGCTCGACGAGACCGACAGCAGGGCCTGGACCACGGTCCGGCTCTGATGGCGCCGGGGAAACCGGAGGTCCAGCTCGGCGGTGAAGGTCTGGGCCTCCTCCGGAAGGCTCGTGGATCGGACGCGGAAAGCCGCCGCCCACTCCGGATCCGGCTGTACGGCGTCCAGAATCCGCTCCTCCAGCGAGGGCCAGTCCAAGGCTCCCAGGATCGGCCCCAGGAGACGATCGCCCCGGATGCACTCTGCCCTGAGCCGCCGGACGAGGGCCTGGTCTCCCCGGGCCACAGGGCCCGCCAGCAGCGCCAGGGAGGAGAGGCCCTCCCGGGGAGACCAGATTCGGTAGCGATCGCCCTGTTCCGGCACGAAGACGAGGCTGAAGGATTGGGCCAGGAGGATGCTCCCGGGATAGGTCCAGACCTCCACCGCCCGGAGGGCCCCTCCGCACCGGGGATCGATCCGCTCGGCCGGTGGACCGTGGAGGAGGTAGGTCCGGAATCGCCCGTCCCGGGGGTCGTCCCAGCGCTCCGAGGCCTCCTTCCAACGTCGGTGCCACTGCTCCCGGAGCTCGTTCCTCGTGGTCCGGGGATAGGGGTCCCGGAGCTCCCAGAACCGCCGACGGAACTCCTGTCGCTGGTAGTCCTGCTCCAGCTCGAGGAAGA
>JAWVZJ010000176.1:0-5986 GCA_033722255.1 Thermoanaerobaculia bacterium
CGGTGGACCGGGACGCGGCCCGGCGGAGCTTCTCGGAGATTCGGGAGTCGATCGAATCCCTCAAGGGACGCCAGCCGGAGAAAGAGGTGCTTCTCGAGGGATTCCGGAGGATCGCCGACGAGCGGATGGCGGAGGCCATCCGCAGGGTCTCGGTGCGTCGGGGCTTCGCCCCAGCGGATCACGCGCTTCTGGCTTTCGGAGGGGCGGGGGGACAGCACGCGTGCGCCGTGGCGGAGATCCTGGAGGTTCGGGAGGTCCTGGTTCCTCCAGACGCCGGCCTCCTTTCCGCCGTCGGTCTCGGAGCGGCCCGCCTGGAGAGAGTCGCGGCCCGGGAGATCCTGGACGACCTGGCGGAGGCGGAGGGGAGGATCCGATCCATCCTCGGGGAGCTCGAGAGGGAGGCCGGGGAAGAGCTGGCGTTCCGGCGCTCGGAGCGGGATCCCCTGGTGGTTCCCCGTCGACTCGCCTATCTGCGGTTCCGGGGACAGGACGAGAAGCTGGAGATTGCGGTTCCGGGGGCCGGGACAGAGGCGGAAGGACTCTCGGACGAGGAGCTCGTGACGTTCCTGCGCCGAGAGTTTCAGGATCGCTATCGGGAGCTCTACGGGTACCTGCCGCCGGAGCGGGACATCGAGCTGGTGACGCTGCGGGTCGTGGTGGGGACGGAGCCGGACGAGATCCAGGAGGCGCCGTCGGTCCCGGTCCAGGAGGAGGCGGCTCCGGCCGCCGAGCTCCGGGCGCGTTTCGGAGGTCGGTGGCTGGAGGTCCCCGTCTTCGACCGGGTACCCCTGATGCCGGGAGAAGGAGGAACGGGACCCGCCGTCGTCCGGGAGGTGCACGGCACGACGGTCGTGGACCCGGGATGGCGCTGGCGAGTCGACGGCAACCGAGCGCTGTTCCTGGAACGGGCTCGCTGATGCGCTCTTGTCCGGGACGGCCGAACGTACGAAGAGCAGCGATCGGCTGAGAAATTCCAGGCCTGGAGACTGTACCTCTAGGGGGGCCGAGTCCCCGCGCCGAGGGCGTACGGTCCATCCACACCGAAACCGTGGGGCGTCCCCATCCGGTCCAGACTCCCGGGTCCGCTCACCGGTGTGGAGTTGCAGTCCACCGGGCTCCGTGAGTAACCTCCGGGCATGAGCGACGCCGAGACCGGTTCCGTATCCGCAGAAGACACCTCCCCCTCTTCCACCGAAGAGGGGACGCCGGTTGACCTTCACGAGGTTCCGAGGCCGTTCGCGGAGGAGCCGAAGACGGTCTCGGGGGAGGGATGTGGGAAGCTCGCCCTCCTGGGCTGTGGCGGATTGATCCTCCTGTTCGGGATCGCCATGGTCCTCTTCGCCCTCAATGTCCAGGACGTGATGGTCTGGATCATGAACCGGTTCGAGGCCCAGATCGAACAAAGTCTCCCCGAGGATCTCCCACCGGAGGAGCGAGAGAGACTGCACGCGGCCTTCGACGCCTTCGAGGACGCGGTGGCGGAGGGTCGGGTGGATCAGGCGTCCCTCACGCAGCTCCAGGGAAAGATCATGGAGATGTCCGAGGACGCGGGGACCGGTCTGACCCGGGAGCAGGTCCGGGAGCTCACGGTGGCCCTGGAGGAGGCGGCGGGGGTGGAGAGACACGGTCCGGAGGAGGGCATCCCGCCGCCCTCCGACGAAGCCTCCGATGAGTCGTAGCCACCGACGGGGCAGGATCGGCCGGCCGACGAGGCGGCTTTCGTGACCGAACAGCGGACCAGTGGTTGGGCCGGATGGCTGGACCGGAGCCTCGAAGAGCGACGAGCGGACAACCTGCTCCGGGAGCTCCGGAGCCTGGATCCCGCGGGCCCCGTGGCGGCCCGATGGCGCGACCGGGACCTCACGCTGTTCTCCACCAACGATTATCTGGGCCTGTCCGGCCATCCCCGGGTCCGGGAGGTTGTCGAGGGGGCGGTTCGGAGATACGGGCTCGGACCCCGGGCGTCGGCGCTGGTCTGCGGTCATACCCGGGAGCACCGGGCCCTGGAGGAGGAGCTGGCCGAGCTGAAGGAGACCGAGTGCGCTCTGCTGTTCCCGACGGGATTCGCTGCGAATACCGCGGTGCTGGCGGCCCTGGCGGGCGACCGCGAAGCGGCGATCTTCTCCGATACCCTGAACCATGCCTCGATCATTGACGGTTGCCGGATGGCGGCCCGGGCCGGGGCCGAGCTCCACGTCTACCGACACGGAGACGTCGAGCACCTGGCCCGCCTCCTGGAAGGCTCGGACCGGCCCCGGAAGCTGATCGTCACCGACAGCCTCTTCAGCATGGACGGGGACCTGGCCCCGCTGGTGGAGATCGCGGAGGTCAAGGAGGCGCACGGAGCCTGGCTGGTCGTCGACGAGGCCCATGCCACCCTGGTCTTGGGAGCCCGGGGAGGCGGAGCTGCGGAGGCGCTGGACGTGGCCGAAAAGGTCGATGTCCACGTGGGGACGCTGAGCAAGGCCTTCGGAACCCAGGGCGGCTTCGTGGCCGGGAGCCGGGCGCTCCGGACATGGCTCCTCAACATGGGACGTCCCTTCGTCTTCTCCACCGCCCTCCCGATCCCCGTGGTGGTGGCGGCCCGGGCGGCCCTTCGGGTCCGGGCGGGGGAGCCGGAGCTCGTGGAGCGGCTCTTCCGTCACCTCGAGCGCTTTCGGGAGGGGACGGGGATCCCCTCCGACTCTCCCATCGTCCCCGTGGTCCTCGGTACCGAAGAGGAGGCGCTGGAGGCCGCTGAGCGCTTGTTCGAGGAGGGCCTGTTCGTGCCCGCGATCCGGCCGCCGACGGTGCCGGTGGGGACCTCCCGTCTTCGGATCGCCCTCTCCGCCGCTCATTCCGAGGAGGAGGTCGAGCGGTTGATCGGAGCCGTGAACGCCCTGTGAGCGGCGTCCTGGCGGACCTGGTACTCCTCCTCCACGGGCTCTTCGTCGTCGTCGTCGCTCTCGGCTGGATCCTGGTCCTTCGATGGCCTCGTCTGCTCTGGCTCCAGATTCCCTGCGTCGTATGGGGGTTCCTGGTGGAAGCGACGGGTTGGATCTGCCCCCTCACCCCGCTGGAGAAGCGGCTCCGGATCGAAGCCGGGGAGGAGGGGTACGAGGGAGGTTTCCTCGCCCACTACATCGAGCCGCTGATCTATCCGGAGGGACTCGATCGGAGAGACCAGATCGTCCTGGCCCTGTTGGTGGCAGTGTTCAACGGCGCCGCCTGGTTCTACCTCTGGTGGAGACGGCGACGGCGGCGGGAAGGTGGTGGAGGATCGGCCATGATCCCAGCCGTGGCGCTCCTCCTCTTGCTCCCGGCGATCGGATGTGGTCCCGGGAGAGAGGGACCGCGAGCCCGTCCGGAGGGATGGAGCCAGAAGGGCACCGCCTCGTGGTACGGGAAGCCGTTTCACGGACGCCGGACCGCGAACGGGGAGACCTACGACATGTACGCCCTGACGGCGGCCCACAGGACGCTGCCCTTCGGAACCGTTCTCCGGGTCGAGAACCTGGACAACGGACGGGAGGTCACCGTTCGCGTCAACGACCGGGGGCCCTTCGTCCGAGGCCGGATCCTGGATCTCTCCTACGGTGCCGCCCGACGCCTGGGCATGGACGTGAGCGGGTTGGCCAGGGTCCGAATCACGGTCATCGACCGGGGTCCTTCCGCGGAGCCGCAGCTGGGTCCGTTCACGGTGCAGGTAGGGGCCTTCGGGGAGGTCCAGCGGGCCCGGGCGCTCCGGGAGAGCCTCCGGCGACAGGGATTCGACGCTCGTCTGGAGCGACACGGACGTTGGCACCGGGTCCGGGTGGGAGCCTGCTCCTCCCGGGAGGAGGCCCGGCAGCTCCGCCGTCGCCTGCGTCGGGAGACGGGAATCACCGGTGTGGTGGTCCGGGATTCGGATCGGACCGACCGCGATCGGGCCGGGTAGCCCGCCTTCCGAGCGGGCGGCTGGCCTGGCGGTCCCCGGAACCTCGACCTTGCTCGAGACGATGAGGGGAAGAGCCCGGAGCCGGCTCGGGGATCAGACCCTCGGGTCCTCGATCTCCCCGGTGTCGAGCTCGGAGAGGACCGGGTCGACCTTCTCGGTCAGGAACTCCCGGACCTGGCGAGGCGATCGACCGATGAACCTCTCCGGGTCCACCAGGTCTTCCGCCTCCTCCCGGCTCAGCCCGAAGTCGGGGTCGTCCGCGATCCGGGCCACGAGGCGGTTCTCCTCGCCCGCCTCCACCTCCTTCCGGGTCTGGAGGCTGTAGCGGCGGATTCGCTCGTGGAGCTCCTGGCGGTCACCCCCCCGGAGCACCCCTTCCATCAGGAAGGTCTCCGTGGCCATGAAGGGGAGCTCCCTGGAGACCCTTCGTTCGACGGCCGCCTCCCGGACCCGGAGGCCGCCGACCACGTGGCCGACCAGGTTCACCACGGCATCGGCCGTGAGGAAGGCGTCGGAGAGCACCAGACGTCGGTTCGACGAGTCGTCGAGGCTCCGCTCCAGCCACTGGGTGGCGGCATTGAGGGGACCGTTGAGGGCGTCGGTGAGCAAACGTCGAGAAAGCCCGCAGATCCTCTCCGCCCGGATCGGGTTGCGCTTGTAAGCCATGGCGGACGAGCCGACCTGGTCGGGATCGAAGGGCTCGGAGAGCTCGCCGACTCCCTGGAGGAGTCGGAGATCCGTGGCGAGCTTGTGGGCGCTCTCGGCGATCCCGGCCAAGACCTGGAGGACCCGGGAGTCCTGCTTCCGGGGATACGTCTGGCCGGTCAGGGGAAAGGACTCCCGGAAGCCGAGTCTCCGGGCCAGGCGTCGGTCGAGCTCCCGGACCTTGTCGTGATCGCCGTCGAAGAGGGTCAGATAGCTCGCCTGAGTTCCGGTGGTCCCCTTGACCCCCCGACATCGGAGCTCCCGATGGAGACCGCGGACGGCCCGGAGGTCGAGGAGTAGGTCCTGGATCCACAGACAGGCCCGCTTGCCCACCGTGGTGAGCTGGGCCGGCTGGAAGTGGGTGTATGCGAGACAGGGGCGATCGGCGTGGTTCCGGGCGAAGTCGGCCAGTCGGGAGATCGCGGTGGCCAGGCGGTCTCGCACCAGGTTCAGAGCCTGACGTTGGAGGAGGACGTCGGTGTTGTCGGTGACGAAGGCGCTGGTGGCACCGGCGTGGAGGATCCCCCCGGCTCCGGGAGCCAGCTCGGCGAAATGACGGAGATGAGCGACGACGTCGTGCCGCGTCTCCCGTTCGATCTCGGCCACCCGATCGAAGTCGATCTCGTTCGCCACCTTCCTCAGGGCCCCGATCTGCTCGTCGGAGATGTCGAGACCCAGCTCTTGCTGGATCTCGGCCAGGATCAACCAGAGGCGCCGCCAGGTCCGATATCGATTCCGGTCGGAGAGGGTCGCCACCATCTCCCGACTGGCGTAGCGGTCGTAGAGGGGGTTCGCCTGTCGTCCTGGATCGCTCATGGAGTCTGCCTCGGCCGGTCGGCACCATTTCCGCGTACTACCGGAGGCGGGAGAATAGCAGACCGGATCTCGGCTCTCCGAGGGGACGGGCTACAATCTTTTCCCGATTCCGGCGCCGGATTCGAGAGTGCCGCCAACCCGGGAGTTCCAGCCATGACCCTGAACGTCGACAGCGAGATCGGAGCCCTCCGACGGGTCTTGCTCCACCGTCCCGGGCTGGAGATCGACAGGATGGTGCCCACGATGATGGAGCATCTCCTCTTCGACGACATCCTGGACGGAGAGCGGGCCCGGGCCGAGCACGACGGATTCCGTCGTCTTCTGGAGTATCTCGGGGTGGAGACCGTATTGGCCCGGGATCTCCTGGAGGATCTCCTGGAGGAGGACGCCCCCCGAGAGGAGCTCTTCCTGGCTCTGGAGTCGGGAGGACGGGTCCCCCAGGGAACGCTGGACCGTCTCCGGACGCTGGATCCGGAGGACCTGGCCACGGCCCTGGTCGCCGGCGTCCTCGCCGATCGTCCTGGAGACGGTCATCTGTTCGAGCTGCTC
>JAWVZJ010000177.1:0-5985 GCA_033722255.1 Thermoanaerobaculia bacterium
CTCCTGGACGACTCCTGGGAGCACGGCCACGACGACGGCTCCATGATCGAGGTGATCCGCCGAGGGGTCCGGGCCCGGATGCCCGCCAACGAAGATCTCAGCCGGGAGCAGGCCCAGGCCATCGTCGACCACATCCGAGAGCTGCGTCGCGATTACGGTACCGGGGATTGACCCGAGACCCCGCCCGGTGCGGGCTCGATGTCGCCCGAGGCCCACGATCGACTGGGATTCCCCGGAACCTCCGGCCCTCGGCAGGCTACCATCCCCACCACGATTCGACGACATCCGAACGAAAGGGCTCGTTCAACAGGAGGAGACCCATGGATCCGAAACGCTTCAAGGAGACCTACACCAAGCTCGAGCTCCTGGAAGACCGATTGAGCTACAAGATCCGGAGTCGGTCGGTGCGGAGCCGCTCGGCCCCGAGCATCGACAATCTGGACGACCGTCTCAAGGACGTGGCCGAGTTCACCCTGGAGCTCAAAGACGTGGTCAAGGAGCTGATGCAGGCGATCGCGGCCAAGCCGCAGGAATGATCGGCCGGCCCGCCTCCGGAGCCACGGAATCCGCCCCCCGAGGAGGCGTGACACTGTCCAGGGTGAGTCTTCCCACATGGAAGGCCGGACACGAGGACCACGGTCGACCCGAGGGAATCGTTCTGCGGCGAGAGAAGCTCACTCGGACGAGATCGCGCCGATCCGGGGAGAGGTCCGACGAGGACGGGATCGGAAAGAAAGATCCGTCCCGTCCTCGTCGAATGTCGCGAGCCGTCAGAAGGTGAACCGAAGCCCGAGCTTCGCCCGCCAGCGCGAGCGGAGGTTGTGGGTCTCGAACTTGTCGTTGTTCTCCGGGTCGGTGACGATGTCGTTCAGCGCGTAGATCGGCCTCCCGTCGTCCGTGACCCCGATGAAGTCCACCGGCGAGACGGTGTTGAAGTTCGCGAACCGCAACACTCCGGAGTCCTCGTCGATCAGGTTCATCACGTTCAGGAGATCGAAGGTGATCTCGAAGTTGTAGTCGGATCGTACCGGGATCTCCTGGGCCAGGTGCAGATCCAGGGTGTGCCACCAGGGAGCCTCGCTGGCATTCCGCTCGACGATCCCTCCCCGGGCGGCGTCCAGGGCCGGATCCGACGCGATGTAGGCGTCGAGCTGCCCCCAAGTCCCGTCGCCCACGATCACCACGTCATCCTGCGTCGCGGGTACGTAAAGCAGGTCATTGAAGAAATAGGAGTCTCCGTTGACCTGGGAGACCTGGAACCCGTAGATGTTGGAGTAGGGCCGCCCGGACTGGTGGTTGTAGAAGAGGCTCGCCGTGGTCGCCCAGCCGGAGTCGCCCCAGTCGAACCGGTGGGAGATCGAGGCGTTGAACCGGTGCTCCACCTCGAAGTCCGACGGCGAGGGCTGCGGATTGTTCGGATCCACCGCCTCGTTGAACTGGAAGTTCGAGACCGCGCGGCTCGAGGTGCCGTCGTTGATCACCTCCGAGTCCCCCCAGGTGTAGGAGACGTAGCCCCAGGGACCCCGGCTCCGGGCCGGTCGCTCGAGCTTCACGGAGACGTTCGTCTGCTCCCCTTCACTCGTGTTCGTCAACAGGTAGGCCCCGTTGAAGTCGTCGGACCTCCGCTCGAAGACGGGACGGCCGTCGAAGGGCTGGGTCCCCACCTGGACGAGGTTGAGGTCCTTGTAGGCGATCTCCTCCTGGCTGTCGGCGTGGAGGGCCTCCACGGTGGCGAAGAGGTCCCACCAGGGCAGGGTCACGTCGTAGCCCAGGTTCAGCCGGAGCACCTGGGGGAACTGGAAGGCCGGGTCGATCAAGTTCACCTCCTGGGTACCCGCCTCGGCGATGTCCTTCGGCTGATTGAACGGATCCGGGTTGAAGGGGATGTTCCCGAAGGCTCGGATGTCCGTGAACACCAGGGCGTTCCGGGAGTACTGGTTCGAGACCCAGACGTAAGGGGTCCGGCCGGCGAAGATCCCGGCGCCGCCCCGGACCTGCTGGTTCTCGTCCAGGTTCCAGTTGAAGCCCAGCCGGGGGGACCACATCGCCTCCCCGTCCGGGAGCTCGTCGGTCCGGAACCCGTAGAGGGCGTCCACGTCGGGGTTGTACCCCGGGTCGTCGGGAAAGAACGGCACATCCACCCTCAGGCCGTAGGTCAAGGTCAGGTCGTCGGTGACCGTCCACTGATCCCCGGCATAGAGCCCGAACTGGTTCACGTCGAAGCTGGCCACCGGATCCTGGCCCGGATTCGGGAACGTGTGCTCGAACTCCCGGGCGGTCCCGGCCAGGAAGTCCTCCAGAGTCGCGAACTCGTAGGAGCCGAAGGCGTTCTGGACGAAGAGATTCTCGAAGGTGAAGAACTCGTTGTGGGTCCCGAGGGTGATCGTGTGATCGCCCATGAGCCAGGTGAAGTCGTTCGTCAGCTCCCAGATCTCCTGGTCCAGGGAGTTCCGGGTCGAGAAGGGCTCCGTGCCCATCTCGAACTCCCGGTCGCTTCCGGCCACGTCCTCGATCTCGATCCAGGGAAAGGTGACCAGGCCGCTCCGCCGGTCCTCGATCGTCTGATAGCTGACCCGGAACTCGTTGAACTTGTCCGGGCCGAAGACGCTGTTGGCCTGGAACACGGTGGAGTTCGTCTCGTCGGTGATGACGTAGGCCTCGCTGTCCCACTCGTAACTGAAGGGACCGGGCCTGTTGATGAGGTTCGAGGCATCCACGTAGTTGTGCCGGAGCGTCACCTGGTGGCTGTCCCCGGCGTTCCAGTCCAGGCGGCCGAAGAACTTGTCCGACTCCACGTCCCGGTTCTGTTGGTCGAAGCCGCCGGGATCGAAGCCGTAGCGGTCGATCAGGACATCCTTGACGAGCTGGGCTTCGTCCAGGAGCTCTCCGTTGGCGAAGGCCTGTCCCGACTCGCCGTTCAACGACCAGCCCGTGGGCTCGGTCTTGTCGGAGATCTCTCCATTGGTGAAGAAGAAGAGCTCGTCCCGGAGAATCGGCCCACCGAAGCGGAAACCGTACTGCTCTTCGTCGAAAGTGCCGAACTCCCCCAGCCGGTCCGGGCCGTCCCCGACCAGCCCGTCGTCCCGGCTGAAGTAGAAGACGGAGCCCTTGTAGCTGTTGGAGCCACTCCGGGTGATGGCGTTGATCCCGCCCCCGGAGAATCCGCCCTGCCGGACGTCGTAGGGCGAGATCGCCACCTGGATCTCCTCGATGGCGTCCAGGCTGATGGGCGTGGTCTCGGTCTGCCCGCCCGGCGTGCCGGTGTCCGCGAGCCCGAACAGGTCGTTGTTGACGGCACCGTCGATCTGGATGTTGTTGTACCGGGTGTTCCGACCGGCGACGCTGATCGAGTCCGGATCCTCGTTCTGGCTGGAGACGGTCACCATGGGGTGCGTCCGCGTCAGCTCCTCCAGACTCCGGCCGATGGTGGGGAGATTCTCGATCTGTTCTGTGTTGACGGTGCCCACGGTTCCCATCCGGTTGGCGCTGATGATGGGGCTCACGTCGGCCACGACGGTGACGGTCTCCTCGATCTCCGCCAGCTCGAGGGCCATGTCCACCTGGGTCGCCTGACCCAGGTTCACCTCGATTCCCGTCAGCTCCTCCGTCTGGAAGCCCTCGAGGGTCGCGGTCAGGGTGTAGGGCCCACCGACCCGCACGTTGACGATCTGGAATCGTCCCTCGGCGTCAGTGATGCTGTCGTAAGTGGTCCCGGTCGGGGTATGCACGGCCTCGATCGAGACACCGGGTAGGCGGCTGGCATCCTCCTGGGCGGTCACCGTACCCCTCAGATTCCCCGTCGTCACCCCCTGGGCCCACGCCGCGGAAACGGGGAGGACCAGGAGAGCGGCGACGAGCGTGAGGGGGATGAGCAGTTTGCGCTCGCGATTCATCGACTCCTCCTTCATCGAATGGATTGAGTGGGACAGGGAGCTCGGAGCTCCTTCCCGGATATTTCGCGGTGAGCCTCGCAGCTCCCCCGGAGTCTAATCGAGGCTCCGGAGGCCTCCAAGGTCTGCACACCGGGTTTCACCGAACTGTAACACCAGCCCCTCCCGCCTCCCGTCGGGACCCGGCCGGGAGACTCCTCAGGTCGATCCCGAGGAACCGAATCCTCCCTCCCCCCGGCCGGTCGGTCCGAGCTCCTGGACCTCGCCCCATCGAACCGATGCCACGGGAGCCAGCACGAGCTGGGCGATTCGCTCTCCCCGCTCGAGGTGAAACGGCCCGTCTCCCAGGTTGATCAGGATCACCCCGACCTCTCCCCGGTAGTCGCTGTCGATCGTGCCGGGGGAGTTGAGCACGGTGATGCCGTGCCGTAGGGCCAGGCCGCTCCGGGGTCGGACCTGACCCTCCCAGCCGGACGGGATCTCCAGGGCGATCCCGGTGGGAATCAAGCGACGCTCGCCCGGTCGAAGCGTCGTCTCGCCGGACACCGCCGCCCGGAGATCGAAACCAGCGCTGCCCGGGGAAACCCGATCCGGGAGGTCCAGGCCTTCCCCGTGCTGCAGCCGCCGGACCCGGACCGTCAGGTCAGGGGGATCGGTCACGATTCCCACCCGGGGGACGGTCCGAGGGAGGCAGGCCGCTGCCGCCGGTTCCCGGCTTGATCCCGGGGCGGAAGGGCCGGCCGATCCACCGCGCGTCCAGCCTCAACGGCCGTCCCTGCCCCTGTCCCGGCTTGCGACCCTGGGGCGGACGACCCGGTGTTCCTCCCGGCGCACCGGCTCCGCCCTGCTGACCGGCGAGCAGATCCACGGTGAACTTCCACTGGTTGTACTGCTGTCGATCCAGGAAGACCTTGACCGAGCTCTCGGTGCTTCGACTGAAGACCCCCCGGATCGGTCCCTGGGGGAGCTTGGGAGCCCCTGGAGAGCCGACGTCGGTCTCGGGAAGTCCTCCCCGCCGGTTCCGGCCTCCGTCTCCCGGGGCCCGGCCGTCGACGGAGACTCCGCTTCCCGGACCTCCCGAGACGACGAGGCCCCAGTCCCGGGATTCGGTGATCGGATCCCTCCACAATCTCCGAATCGACCGGGGCTCGGTCTTCACGAGCTCTTCGAGCCGGACGGGAAGACGGCCGAATCGGTTCTGGAAAACCCGGATCGCCTCCGCGTACTGGAGCCCTCGGAAGATCAGCTCCTCCTCCTTCTCCCTCTTCATCGCGTGGCTCCAGACGGGAAGAGCGGCAGCGAGGGCGATGCTCGTCACCGTGATCATCACCGCGAGGATCACCAAGTTGTAGCCGGCCTCCGGATCCCGGCCTCGGGTTCCGGGCTCCGGGCGGGGGAGGGGCTCGGAGTCGGGTGTCACCATTCCGAGTAGGGCTCTCCGTCGAGACTCACACCCTCGGCGCCGGACTTGACGTCCCAGATCCCGGGCTGCCCCCCTTCCGGCAGATCGGTCTCCGCCGGCTGGTCCTCGTAGTCCACCTCCTCGTACACCGGGATCCAGGTCTCCTGGCTCTTGGTGACCGGATCCAGAGGGACCTCCCTCAGGTAGCCCTCGTCCACCAGGGCCTCGAGGCTCGCCGGGTAATGCCCCTTGTCGGCGTAGTGCTGGTCGATGGCGTCCCGCATGGTCCGGAGATTCATCTTCAGCGTCGCCTCCGACGCCCGTCGGGGGGTATCGATCATCCGGGGCAGGGCGATGGTGGCCAGGATGCCGATCACCGCCACCACGATGATCAGCTCCAGGAGGGTGAATCCCCCTTCCCTCCTCCGCTCCTCCGGGCTCGACGTCCCGGCGACCCTCGGTCCGGGCATCCCGGACCCCGGGGCCCCGGAGAACGAATCGTCGGGGGAGGCAGACCGGGGCCGTACCCCCGTCCGCCGGCGACGGAGCTGTCGATCGATCTCTTGCATCGGACGTCGCCTCACCACTCTCTGTACGGGATCCCGTTCAATCCCGTCCCCTGGGAGAGGGAGTACACGTCGTAGACGTTCTCCCCGCCCCAGGACGACGAATCGGGATCGTCCTGATAACTCC
>JAWVZJ010000178.1:0-5984 GCA_033722255.1 Thermoanaerobaculia bacterium
ACCCGATACCCGGCCCGAACCAGGAGCTTCCGGGCCGACTCCGATCGGAGGAACTCCAGAAAGTCCGCCGCCGAGCCGGACGAGCTGCCCGTCACCAGGCGCACCGCCTGCTGCTCCAGGGGACGATGCCAGTCGGCAGGCACAATCCAGAGCTCTCCCGGAGGAACGCCGCCACGGCGAGCCGACGAGAGAGCCACCAGACCCAGGTCCACCGCCCCGGTCCGCACGAAGGCGAAGGCCTGTCCCACGTTCTCACCCCGGACGAGGCGGGACGACTCCGGACGCCAGACCTCCATCCGCTCCAGGACCTCCCGGGCCGCCGCTCCGTAGGGGGCCACGGTCGGATGGGCCAGGGCGATCCGGAGGTCCGGATTCCGGAGGAGCTCCGGCGCCGGCGGGCGGTCGGGGCTCCAGAGGGCCAAACGACCCCGGGCGTAGGTGAAGCGGCTGCCGGGAACGGCCAGCCCCCGCTCCACCAGCAGGCGCGGGCGCCAGGAGTCCGCCGCCAGAAAGAGATCGAAGTCCGCCCCCTGGACGATCTGGGCGTAGAGCTTCCCCGTGGAGCCCCGGGACCAGGAGACGTCCGATCCTCCCCTCCGGGCGAACTCACGGCCCAGCTCTTCGGCCCAGGGAGCGAAGTTCGACGCCACCGCGCCCCGGAGGCCCGGTCCTTCGCCGGAAAGGCCGCCGCACGCCCCCAGCAGAAGCGAGAGGAGGACCGGGCTCAGGCGAAACACCACGGGGGGGAGTCTAGCCCGGACCATTCACGAGCCAACTCCTGCGGCCTTGGATCTGGCAGCGATGGTCACCTCTCCTCTCGATCCCGGGAGGGAGTTCCCGGGGAACCCGGATCCGGCAGCCCGATACACCGTTTCGACCCGACTGAACCCCGTCCTCCTCGACGGTTCCGGGCCCATCCCTTCGGGTGGTCTCAGTCTCGGTCCTGCGGGTGGTCCCATCTGAAAATCCTCCTGTACAATCCCCGCCGATCATGCAACGGATATTCATACCCAGAGAAACCGCCGAGGGCGAGAATCGGGTCGCGGCCACTCCGGAAACCGTCCGTCGGTTGACGAAGGCAGGATTCGAGCTCGCCATCGAGACCGGGGCCGGAGCCCGCTCCTTCTTCTCCGACGAAGCGTATCGGGAAGCGGGCGCGGAGACGGCCTCCGCCGCCGACTGGACCGCGGACGTCGTCCTGAAGGTCGCCCCTCCCACCCCCCAGGAAGCCCACGCCCTGGGCCCCGAGACCCTCCTCGTGGGATTCGTATCTCCCCACCAGAACCTGGAAGCGGTCCGAGCCCTACGGGACGGAAAGGTGTCCACGCTGGCCATGGAGCTGATTCCCCGGATCACCCGGGCCCAGTCCATGGACGCCCTCTCCTCCCAGGCGTCGATCGCTGGGTACAAGGCGGTGCTTCTGGCCGCGGCTCGCCTCCCGAAGTACTTTCCCCTCCTGATGACGGCCGCCGGGACCATCAAGCCGGCCCGGGTCGTGGTGATGGGAGCCGGAGTGGCCGGCCTCCAGGCCGTGGCCACGGCCAAGCGCCTCGGCGCCGTGGTGGAGGTCTCGGACATCCGACCCGAAGTGGAGGAACAGGTGGAGTCCCTGGGGGGACGGTTCATCGAGCTTCCCATGGAGGAGACCGGGGAAGGCGAAGGGGGATACGCCAAAGAGATGGGAGAGGACTTCCTCCGGCGCCAGAGGGAGATCGTCTCCGAGCACGTGGCCGCCGCCGACGTGGTGATCACCACGGCCCAGATCCCGGGGAAGCCGGCCCCGATGCTGGTGCCCCGGGAGATGGTGGAACGGATGGCGCCGGGATCGGTGATCGTGGATCTGGCCGTCTCCACCGGAGGGAACTGCGAGCTCGCCCGGCCCGACGAAGAGGTGGACCACGAAGGGGTCAAGATCCTGGGAATCGCGAATCTCCCCGCTACCATGCCCCGGGATGCCAGCGCCCTCTACGCCCGGAACGTCCAGAACCTGATCTTGGAGCTGACCGACGAGGAGGAAGGAGCGATCTCCCTGGATCTGGACGACGAGATCGTGGACGGGGCGCTGCTGACCCACGAGGGGAGCGTCCGGCACGACCCTACCCGGGAGGCCCTGGGAGACGAGGCGGAGAGCCCCAGAGAATCGACGACAGCAGGAACTGAAACCGGAGAGGGAGCGTAAGTCCATGGGAGCATTACTGGTCGGGATCTATCTCTTCGTGCTGGCGATGTTCGTCGGCTTCGAGATCATCACCAAGATTCCTCCGACTCTCCACACCCCCCTGATGTCCGGGGCCAACGCCGTGTCGGGGATCACCCTGGTGGGGTCGTTGGTGGCCGCCCAGGGGGGCGCCGTGACCGTGGGGAAGCTCCTGGGGTGTCTGGCCATCATCTTCGCCACGATCAACGTCGTCGGCGGTTTCATGGTCACGGACCGGATGCTCCGGATGTTCGGAAAGCGGTGAGGAGAGAATCGTGAGCACACTGATCCCCCTCCTCTACCTCATCTCCGCCGTCCTCTTCATCGTCGGGCTGAAGGGCCTGACCAAGGTCCGTTCGGCTCGCCGGGGCAACGCGATCTCCGCCCTTGCCATGCTCATCGCCGTGGTGGCCACGCTCCTGGAGATCGGTCTCGTGGACTACCGTTGGATCCTCCTGGGCCTGGTAGTGGGCTCGACCATCGGCCTCATCGCGGCGCTGCGGGTCCAGATGACCCAGATGCCGGAGATGGTGGCCCTCTTCAATGGCTTCGGAGGCGGTGCCTCCGCCATCGTGGCCCTGGCCACCATGTGGCAACAGGCGGTCCAGCCCGGCGCCACCGTGAACCTGGCCGAGATCATGGGAGCGGCCTCCGCCTTCACCGTGGCCCTGTCGGTCCTGATCGGCGCCCTGACCTTCACCGGGAGCGTGGTGGCCTTCGGAAAGCTCGCCGGCAAGGTCCGGGGCGAGCCGATCCTCCTCCCCGGCCGTCACGTCCTCAACGGCGCGATCCTGCTCGCGGCCCTGGGCCTGGGTGCCTGGCTGGCCTTCGGGATCCCCGACGCCGGCCGGATGGCCCTGATCTCCCTGATCGTCCTCGGCCTCTCCCTCCTCCTGGGGATCCTCCTGGTGATCCCCATCGGCGGAGCGGACATGCCGGTGGTCATCTCGCTTCTCAACTCCTACTCCGGCATCGCCGCCGCGGCCACCGGCTTCGTGATCAACAACGCCATGCTGATCATCGCCGGCGCCCTGGTCGGAGCCTCGGGACTGATCCTCACCCAGATCATGTGCACGGCCATGAACCGCTCCCTGGCCAACGTCCTCTTCGGAGGCTTCGGAGCCGAAACCGAGGGGGGGACCGGAGGACCCGAGGACGAGTACGGCCCCGTCCGATCCGGAGGTCCGGAGGAGACCGCCATGCTCCTGGACGCCGCCGAACGGGTGATGGTGGTCCCCGGATACGGCCTGGCCGTCGCCCAGGCTCAGCACGCGGTCCGGGAGCTCGCCGACCTTCTGGAAGAGGGCCGGGGAGCCACCGTGGAGTACGCGATCCACCCGGTGGCCGGGCGGATGCCGGGGCACATGAACGTCCTGCTGGCCGAGGCCGACGTCCCGTACGACAAGCTGCTGGAGATGGACCGGGCAAACGCCGAGATGAAAAACGTGGACGTGGCCATCATCGTCGGCGCCAACGACGTGGTGAATCCGGCCGCCGAGGAGGTGCCCGGGAGCCCGATCGAGGGGATGCCGGTGATCGAGGTCTGGAACGCCGGCTCGGTCATCGTGATCAAGCGGTCGCTGTCCCCCGGGTTCGCCGGAATCAAGAACAGTCTCTTCGAGCGGGAGAACACGATGATGTTCTTCTCCGACGCCAAGGAGGCGATGCAGGAGACGATCAAGGAGCTGAAGGAGCTCTGATCTCTTCGGAATGCTCTCCGTCGGCGGCGCCACGTCGGTCCGTTAGAATGCCGGGGAGCTGATGTCGATCCCACCGCGCCGGGAAGATCCGGCACCCTGAGGCCAGGGAGACCCATGGGTACCCAGGACGAGGACCACGAGCTGGACTCGGAACAGCTCCGTCAGTTCACCAAGGCGCTCCTGGCGGACCTGAGGGCCATCGAGACCATGCTGGAGGAGGGTCTGGTAGAGAGCGGCGTCCGCCGGGTGGGGGCGGAGCAGGAGCTCTTCCTGGTGGACGAAGGTTGGCGCCCGGCCTTTCTGGCCCTGAAGGTCCTGGAGACGGTCGACGACTCCCACGTCACCACCGAGCTGGGACGGTTCAACCTGGAGTTCAACCTGGATCCCCTGCCCTGGGGCGGCGATTGCCTCCGCCAGATGGAGGATCAGGTCGACCGACTGCTCCTCAAGACCCGGGAGGCGGCCCGGGAGCACGGGGCGGAGGTCGTCCTCACCGGGATCCTGGCCACGGTCGAGAAGGGGGACCTGACCCTGGAGAACATGACCCCGAACCCCCGGTACAGGGCCCTGAATGACGCCATGACCCGACTCCGGGGGACGGAGTACAACCTCCGGATCAAAGGTCAGGACGAGCTGAACGTCACCCACGACAACGTCATGGTGGAGGCCTGCAACACCAGCTTCCAGGTCCACTTCCAAGTGGGTCCCGAAGAGTTCGCCCACCTCTACAACATCGCCCAGGCGGTGGCCGCCCCGGTCCTCGCCGCCGCCACGAACTCCCCCATGCTCTTCGGGAAGCGACTCTGGCAAGAGACCCGGATCGCCCTCTTCCAACAGTCGATCGACACCCGGGCCCCCAGCGCCCACATTCGGGAACAGTCTCCCCGGGTCCGGTTCGGGCGTCACTGGGTGGACGAGTCCGTGATCGAGATCTTCCGGGAGGACATCTCTCGCTTCCGGGTGCTGCTGGCGGCGGAGATCGACGAGGATCCCTTCCAGGTCCTGGAAGAGGGAGGAGTCCCGAGCCTGCAAGCCCTCCGACTCTTCAACAGCACGATCTACCGCTGGAACCGACCCTGCTACGGGATCTCCGACGGGCAGCCGCATCTCCGGATCGAGAACCGAGTCCTGCCCTCGGGACCCTCGGTCCGGGACGAGATGGCGAACGCCGCCTTCTGGTTCGGCCTCCTGGGATCCCTGACCGAGGAATACGACGACATTCGCGAGGTCCTCGAGTTCGACGACGTCAAGGGGAACTTCGTGGCCGCTGCCCGCCTCGGTCTGGGCGCCCAGTTCCGGTGGATCGGAGATCGGAACGTCCCCGCGGACCGGTTGATCCTCGAGGAGCTGGTTCCCAGGGCCCGGGAGGGGCTGGAGAGCGGCGGGATCGATTCCTCGGACATCGACGTCTACCTGGGCACCCTGGAGGAGAGGATCCAGCGGGGCAGGACCGGCTCCCGATGGATCCTGGACTCCTTCGCCGAGACCCGGGATCACGGGTCCTTCGCCGAAAGGCTGGCCGCCATCGTGGCCGCCACGGCGTCCCGGCAGCGGGAGGGTCGCCCGGTTCACGAATGGGAGCCGGCCGAGATCCGGGAAGCCGGCGGCTGGCAGGCCCACTATCTGAAGGTCGGCCAGATCATGACCACCGACCTCTTCACCGTCTACGAAGACGAGCTCGTGGACTTGGCGGCGTCGATGATGGACTGGAGGAAGATCCGCCACGTACCCGTCGAGAACGAGGAACAGCGGCTGGTGGGACTGGTCACTCACCGGGCGATCCTGAGGCTCCTGGCCAGCGAGCCCGATGCCTTCTACGGCCGATCGGTGCCCGTCTCCCGAATCATGGAGGAGGAGGTGATCACGGCCACTCCGGAGACCACGACCCTGGAGGCGATCGCGATGCTCCGGGATCACCAGATCGGATGTTTGCCCGTGGTGGAAGATGATCGGCTGGTCGGTGACTTCGACGGTGAGGGAGGCCGCCGAGTTGCCGGCCGCGCGGTAGACGATCATGCGGTAAGTGACGTCGCTCGATGGGCCAGGATCGAGCGTGATGCTTCCCGCGCCCTCGGCGTCAGTCAGGG
>JAWVZJ010000179.1:0-5894 GCA_033722255.1 Thermoanaerobaculia bacterium
CCGGTCTCCCGCTCGTCCAGGGCGGCCAGACGCTCCCGTTCCAGGCTCCGCCAGGGATCCGGCTGTCCCGCCAGTCGAGACAGGGCCGAGATCGAGGGCTTCCACTCCCCCTGTCGGAAACGGAGGGCGCGCTGGTCGATGAGATGGTGGAGAAGCTGCTGAATCCTCCCCGGAAACCCCTCGGAACGTTCCTCGATCCACTCGTACAGAGCCGAAGGTAGCTCCTCCACCCCCAGGCTGGCATCGACCAGGCTCCGGACCTGCTCCGGCTCCAGGGGCGGTACGGCGATCCGGTCGATGGCCCCGTCCTCGAGCCAGGATGGCTCCTCGAAATCCGGTTCCTGCCGGAGGGCCCCGACCAGGAGGATCCGGCCTGCCGTCAGCTCGTCGGCCGTCCACGCCAGCCATTCCCCCATCTCCTCGCCAGCCAGCTCCAGGCTCTCCAGGAGCAGGATCAGGGGAGCGCCCTCGCTGGCGGTCTGCCGGAGACGGTCCCCCCACCGGGCGAAGAGCTCGACCCGCTCCCCTCCGGGAGACGCCGACGGACCGACAGATCCCTCGAGCTCCACTCCCACCGCGTCGAGGGCCGTGACCAGAGCCCGCATGGGCTCCGGTCGCCCGGAAGCCGCCCGGCCGACCCCGATCCTCGCTCCCTGGAGGGCAGCCAGAAGCCGGAACTCCCGGAGGAGCCGGGATTTCCCCACTCCCTCCGGTCCTTCCAGGACCGCCACTCGGGTTTCACCCCTCCGGACCGCCTCCAGGAGCTCCTCCATCCGCTCGACGATCTCCTGGCGGCCCACCATCCGACTGGTCAGGATCCTTCCCTCTCCCAGGGCCAGCTCTCCGGAATCGATCTCTCGTCCCGCCGCCCTGGACAGCTCGATCATCAGCTTCCCCGCCGAGGGGAATCGCCCCTGGGGATCTTTGGCCAGGAGCTTCCGGAGGATCTCCGCCAGCGAGCCGGGCATGTCCGAACGGTACGCCTGGGGATCCGGTGGCTCGTCCCGGAGGTGGAACCGGATGGCGGTGGCGTCGTCCCCGGCCGAGGGAAGGACCCCGGTGGCGAGCTGGAAGAGGGTCATCCCCAGGGAATAGAGGTCCGCCCGGTGGTCGTACCGGTCCTGGAGAAGGACTTCCGGTGCGGTGTAGGTCAGGGTCCCCCGGATCTTCCGGTCCAGGGGGCCGTGAACGTTCTGAGCCAGTCCGAAATCCAGGATCTTCACCGTGGGCTCGCCGTCCTCGTCGAGGACCACCCCGAGGTTCGCCGGCTTGACGTCCAGATGGACCACCCCGTGGCGATGGATGTGGGCCAAGCCGGCGGCGGCCTGAATCGAGAGGTCGAAGAAGAGGTCCCAGTCCCCCTCCTCCTGGATCGTCTGCATCAGATCCACCTCCGAGAGGAGCTCCATCGAGAGGAACGGGTATCCCCCGGGAAGGACCCCGTAGTCGAACACCCGGATGACGTTCGGATGCCGGGCCTCGGAGAGAAGGCGCACTTCGTGCTGGAACCGGACCAGGTCCTCGCCCTCGACGGGCCGCAGTGCGACCTTCAAGGCGAGGGGATGATCCATCCGGCCGCCGGCCCGGATGCGATAGATGACGGTTTGAGGGGTCCGGGCCAGCTCCTTCTCCACCAGGAAGTCCCCGATCTGGGACTCGAGCTCCGACAGGCTCGGGCCGCCCTCTCGGGTCCTGAGGGGAGTGCCCGGGGCCGAGGCCTCCGGATCGACGTTCAAGAGGGCCGCGCCTCCGCGGGGATCCTGGACATCCAGGCCGGCTCGGGCATCCGGCCCCGGATGACGGCCCGGAGCCGATCGAGTCCCTCACCGGTGACGGCGGAGACCGCGACACCTCCCTCGAAGCGGGGGGTCCCTTCGAAGGCGTCGATCTTGTTGTAGACCGTCAGGACCCGATCCGGCTTCACTTCGAGATCCTCGAGGACCTCCTCGCCGATCCGCTTCTGATCCTCCCACTGGGGATGACTGGCGTCCACCACGTGGAGCACCAGGTCCGCGAACACCACCTCCTCCAGGGTCGACCGAAACGAGGCCACGAGATGGGGCGGCAACTTCCGGACGAAGCCGACGGTGTCGGCGAAGACCGCCTTGTAGCCCTCTCCGAGGCTGGCCTTCCGAAGCTTCGAATCGAGGGTGGCGAAGAGGCGATCCTGGACGAAGGCGTCGGAATCGGTGATGGCGTTGAACAGCGTGGTCTTCCCCACGTTCGTGTAGCCGGCCAGGGCGATCTCGAAGACCTGTTTCCGGCCCCGACGCTGGGTCTTCCGGGTCTGGGCGATCTTCTCCAGATCCTTCTTCAGGCGGGAGATCCGCCGACGGATGATCCGGCGATCGATCTCGATCTGCTTCTCCCCCATCCCTCCCCGGACCCCCGTGGACCCGGGCTGACGGGAGAGGTGCGTCCAGTACCGGGTCAGGCGGGGGAGCATGTACTGGAGCTGGGCCAGCTCCACCTGAGTCCGGGCCTCCCGGGTCCGGGCCCGTTGGGAGAAGAGCTGCAGGATCAGGGCACTCCGATCGATCACCGGGCGGTCCACGATCTTCTCCAGGTTCTGGGTCTGGCTGGGAGAGAGGTCGTGATCGAGGATCAGCACGTCCCAGTCGTCCCGTTCGCCGAGCTGACGGGCCTTTCCCGAGCCCATGTAGGTGGCGGGATGCGGGGAGCTCCTGGATTGGATCTTCCGATCCACCACCTCGCATCCGGTACTCACCGCCAGCTCCGCCAGCTCGTCGAGATGCTCCTCCACCTCGAAGGAGGAGGTGTGGGGTAACCTGACGGCTGCCAACAGGGCTCGACGTCCCCGGAGGAAGAGAGTCTGTTCTTCGGGTTGCAACGGCTCGTGGCTCCAGGGACCATTCTACGGCCCACCCCACCGGGGGTCAAAGAGTGACCCGGATCCTCGAGAGGACGGACCCACCGGCGGGCGCCACTCGCCTCCAGGGGCTCCGAAGAACGAATCGATGAGCCTCCGCCACGGACTTCGAGGAACGAGAACCGAGGGAGCAACGACATGCCTCGATTGACGCGGATCTACACCCGAACCGGAGACGACGGCACCACGAGCCTGGGGAGCGGACGCCGGATCGCCAAGGACGCCCTCCGGATCGAGGCCTACGGGACCGTCGACGAGCTCAACTCGGTCCTGGGCCTGGTGGTGGCGGGAGAGGTCACGGAACGGGTCCGGACCCCCCTGACCGGGATCCAGAACGACCTCTTCCACCTGGGAGCGGATCTCTGCATCCTGGAGGAGGAGAAGCCGGAGAACCGAGGCCCGACCATCGAAGAGCGACACGTCGACGCCCTGGAGGACCTGATGGACGAGCTCAACGAAGAGCTCGATCCCCTGGAGAACTTCGTCCTTCCGGGAGGCAGCCCCTCGGCAGCCCGCCTCCACCTCGGGCGCACCGTCTGTCGGCGGGCGGAGCGCCTCGTGGTGACCCTGGCCCGGGAGGAGGAGGTGGGGGAGCACGTCCTTCCGTACCTCAACCGCCTCTCCGATGCCCTCTTCGTCATGGCCCGGCACGAGAACCGGGCCCGGGACGTCGAGGACGTGATCTGGGACAGCCGAGCCTGATCTTCCAAGGAAGCGGCAGGGGCTGGTAGAGTCGGGCCACCGATCATGGCAGAGACCGTCCTCGACGTCCTGGAGCGGGCCGCCGGGCAGCATCCTCGTGTGCCGGCCCTGAAGGAGAAGCAGGGAAATGGGTGGGGTGCCACGTCCTGGGAGGAGTACCGGGACCGGGTCCTCACCACCGCCCGGGGATTCCTGGCCCTGGGACTGGAGCCCGGGGGCGGGGTCGCCATCCTGGGAGCGAACTGTCCGCGATGGTTCCTCTCCGACCTGGGCGCCATCGCCGCCGGTGGCGTGCCGGTGGGGATCTACACCACCAGCACCTCCGACCAGGCCACCTGGGTGGCGAGGCACGCCGAGGCCCAGATCGCCGTCGTCCAGGAGCCCTCGGATCTGGCGCAGCTTCAGCGGGACCGGCTCCCGGACCTGAAGGCCGTGGTCCTCATGGAGGGAACGGCGCCGGGGCGGGATGTCCTCAGCTGGGCGGAGCTGGAGGAAAGGGCCGAAGATGCCCCGGAGACGGAGCTCGAGAGTCGGATGGCGACCCAGGGTCCCGACGACGTCTGCACCCTGATCTACACCTCGGGCACGACCGGCCGACCGAAAGGGGTGATGCTCACCCACCGCAACATCGTCTGGACCGCCGGGCAGATCGCGGACGCTTTCGACCTCACGCCGGGGGAGTCGGTGATCAGCTACCTGCCCCTCTCCCACATCGCGGAGCAGATCGTCTCCCTACACGGCCCCATGGCGGTGGCCGGCACCACCTGGTTCGCCGAGAGCCTGGACCGGCTCGGAGAGAACCTGCGGGAGGTCCGACCCCACGTCTTCTTCGGGGTTCCCCGGGTCTGGGAGAAGATCCAGGCCCGGATGCAGGCCGTCGGCTCCTCGGCTCCGGCCTGGAAGCGAAGGCTCTCGGCCTGGGCCCGGAGAATCGGTCTCCGGGGCGGGTATGCGGAGCAGCGGGGGGAGCGTCGGCCCCTCCTCTACCCCCTGGCGAACCGCCTGGTGTTCCGGACGGTCCGCGAGCGCCTCGGCCTGGATCGAGCCCGGGTCTGCTCCACCTCCGCCGCCCCCATCGCCCTGGATACGCTGGAGTTCTTCCTGAGCCTGGGGATCCCGTTGCTGGAGGTGTACGGCATGAGCGAGTGCACCGGTCCCACCACTCTCTCCCTTCCGGACCGATACCGGACCGGGAAGGCCGGCTTCGCCATCCCCGGAACCGACCTCCGGATCGGAGACGACGGCGAGATCCTCATGCGGGGACCCCACGTCTTCGCCGGATACTTCAAGAACCCCGAGGCGACGGCGGAGACGGTGGACTCGGACGGCTGGATCCACTCCGGAGACGTCGGGACCCTGGACGAGGACGGATTCCTCGAGGTCACCGACCGGATGAAGGAGCTGCTCATCACCTCCGGGGGGAAGAACGTCGCTCCCCAGCCGATCGAGGCCCGGCTGAAGAGCATCTCGGGGGTGGGTCAGGCGGTGGTGGTCGGAGATCGGCGGAAGTACCTGTCCGCGCTCCTGGTCCTCGACGAGGACAATCGGGCCGAGACCGCCGAGCGGGCCGGGAGCCCGGCCCGGACGCTCGAGGAGGCGAGCTCCTCTCCGGAGATCCTGGCCCACCTCCAGAAAGAGATCGAGGAGATCAACCGGGACCTGGCCCGATACGAGACGATCAAGCGTTTCTCCCTCCTCCCCGAGCCCCTCACGGTGGAGAGCGGCGAGCTCACTCCCACCATGAAGCTGAAGCGGCGGGTGATCCGGGAACGGAGAGCCGAGGGGATCGACGAGCTCTACGAGGAGGACTGAAGCTGCGCCCGGGCGGGTCCCCGGATCCCGCAACCGGAAGGCCGGCGCAGGACGATCCAACGGTCGCCCAAGTCTCCATATCCCTCATTGCGACGCGGGGACCGCTCCGGAGGCGGTGGTGATCGGATCGGGGAAGGACGCCACCGGTAGCTCCTCGAGGGGACGGGAGAGGAGGCCGGAGCCGGCCGTCCCCAGATAGAGACGCCCGCCGAAGACAGCCGCCGAGAGGAGATCCCGGGGGGGGAAGGGCAGCTCCAGGTGTCTCCACTCCCCCTCTCCGTTCGCCAGGAGCCCCCGCTCGGAGCCGGTCAGGACAAGGGGCCAGCCGGAATCCCCGGTACGCAACAGGTCGTCCGGATCCTCCGCCACGGGAATCCACCCGCTTTCCGAAGCGCTCCGGATCCACACTCCGTCCCGATGCGTCAGGAGAAGCTCCTCTCCGATCATCGCGATCTGTCCCCCCCGGACCGGTGCCGGGATCGCTGTGGCG
>JAWVZJ010000180.1:0-5843 GCA_033722255.1 Thermoanaerobaculia bacterium
AACCGGGGTCACGGGGTGGGGACCCTCCCCTACATGGCCCCGGAGCAGCTCGATCCCTCCGAGCCCCTGGACGAGCGGGTGGACGTCTACGCCCTCGGGGTGGTCCTCTTCGAGCTTCTCTGTGGGGAGACGCCTTGGCCCGAGGGGGACGACGAGGAGGTCGTGGCCGCGATCCGGGAGGGGCGGCCGAGGTTGGCGATCGAGATCGACCAGTCGGTCCCCGAGCCGCTCCAGGCGGTGGCACTGAAGGCGATGGAGCGGGACCCGGACGAGCGCTATCCGAGCCCGGCTGAGATGGCCCGGGATCTCCGCCGGTTCCTGGACGGGAAGCCCGTGCTGGCCCGGCCCACGGCCTACACCGAAGCCCTGGAGGAGCGGATCCGGCCCCACCTGGCGGCCCTCCGGGAGTGGCTCGGCCTGGATCTGATCTATCCCCACGAGGAGAAGCGGCTCCGGAGGGAGTACGATCGGCTCACCACCCGGGAGGACGACTGGATCGTGGAGAGCCGGGTCCTCTCCTGGTCCCAGATCGCCCTCTACCTCGGGGCCTTCTTCCTGGTCGCCGGCGGGCTCCTCTACTTCTGGGCCCACCGGGTGGAGGGAGCCGTGGAGGGGATTCTCCATCCGGCCCTGGTCCAGGGTCTCCCCTTCCTGGGTTTGACCGTGGCCGCGTGGTTCCTCCGGCGCCGGGGCCATCCCGCGGTCTCGGTGGCCTTCGACCTGGCGGCGACCGTGCTCCTCCCCTTCTTCCTCCTGATCCTCCTCCACGAGCTCGGTCTCTGGGACGTCGCCGGAGGAAAGGCGCAGCTCTTCCCGGAGGGCACGGTCACCGACCGGCAGCTCCAGGTCTCCTTCCTCGTGGCCTCCCTCTGGGCCTCCCTCGGAGCGTGGCGGACCCGGACCGTGGCCCTGGGGGCCACCGCCGCCACCCTCTGGAGCCTCTTCGGAGTCGTCGTGCTGGCGGACCTCGGTCTCCGGACCTGGTGGACGGAGGGTCAGTGGGACCGGCTGGCCCTCCACCTGGCTCCCATCGCCCTCCTGGAGGGACTCGCCGCTCGGGGCCTCCACCGCCGGGACCGGATCGGCTTCGGCCGGTCCCTGGCCGTGGCCGCGGCGCTGGTGGGCGGCTTCGCCCTGGAGCTCCTGGCCCTGGACGGCCGGATGTTCGAGATCCTGGGGATCACTCTGGCCGGGGTGGAGGCCGGGCAGGGCGATCCCGTCCTCCTGGACACGCTGGTCGCCCTCTCCCTGAACGGGCTCCTGTTCTACGCCGGGGCCACGGCCCTGGAGCGCTGGGGAGACCGGGTGGCCCGTCCCGCCGCGGTGCTTCTGGCCGTGGTCTCCCCATTCGCCCTGCTGGAGCCCCTTTTCTGGCTGGTCTCCACCGACACCTTTTCCCGCCGTTGGGACTGGATCTACCTGGCCCTGGCCGTGGGGGTGGCGCTCCTCAGCCGCCATCGCCAGCGCAAGAGCTTCTACCTCGCCGGCCTCCTCAACACCGGCACGGCCCTGCTCCTGATCACCCTCCACCAGGAGTGGCTCGACGATCCCCCATGGTCCCTGGCCGTGATCGTCGCCGGCTTGGCCGTCCTGGCGGCGGGGTTCGGCCTCTCGGTCCTGGAGCGCAGGAAGAGCCGCCGGCCGGGGTGAGGCCTCGAGGTGTCATGCCTTCCCGGCACCGGACCGGTCCGAGGTAATGCAATCGTCGTCGGGGGAGACGATCGGCCCGTCGATCTACGGACCGAGTCCCCCGAGTCTCCTCCCGGCGGGATCCGGGTCTTCCTCCCGGACACGCGGAGCCTCGTGGTCATCGAGCGATCCACCTCCGGGAGCGGGAGCCGCTAGACTGTCCGGGAAGGAAGCGCTCGAGGGCTGGTGCTCTCCGCGGTCTTCAAAACCGTTGTGGGGCGCTGAGTGCAGCGTCCCGGGTGGGTTCGATTCCCATGCGCTTCCGCCATTCTCCCCCTCGGGCTCCTCGGACGTATCGCGCCGTTCGATCCGTTCGCTGTCGACATCGCCGATGAGCTGTCTGACATCCGGGATGAGCCGTCCTTTTCAGCCGCCGAGTCGAGCAAATTCCGGGATGACCCGACGGCTGCCGCTCGCCGACCGGCGTCGAGCTCGAGGTCTGTCGCTCACTCGTCGCTTCCGTCGTCGCTGTCTTCCTCGAAGAGGTGGAGATACTCCCCGTAGCCCTCCTCCTCGAGGCGATCGACGGGGATGAATCGCAGTGCGGCGGAGTTGATGCAGTAGCGCTGGCCCGTGGGCTCGGGACCGTCGGGGAAGACGTGTCCGAGGTGGGAATCCCCCTCCTCGGAGCGGACCTCGGTGCGGACCATCCCCAGGGACCGGTCCTTCTTCTCCACGACGTTCTCCGGCTCCAGGGGAGCCCAGAAGGAGGGCCATCCGGTCCCGGAGTGGAACTTCTCCTTCGAGCTGAAGAGGGGCTCGCCGCTGACCACGTCCACGTAGATCCCCGGCTCGTCGTTGTCCCAGTACTCGTTCCGGAACGGCGGCTCGGTCCCGTCCTCCTGGGTGACTTCGTACTGCATCGGGGTGAGCCGCTCCCGGAGGGACTCGTCGTCGGGACGGTCCTTCTCCGATCCCGGAGAGGCCATGGTCGTCGCCGCCAGGAGAGCGACGAGGCTGATGCCGAGGGCCAGGGTGGCGAGGGGTTCGATCGAGATCGGTGTCATCGTCTTTCCTCCTTGCTCCGAATCGTAGGGGGCAATTCTAACGAGAGCGTCACGAGGAGATCCGGAGTCCGTGGCGGGGAACACGGATCCGGAGCCCGACCGGGTGCCGACCGGGCTTCGGCGGAGCCCTCGGAGGGATCGGTTCCGATCCCGTTGTCCCCGAAACCGGGCGGAGCGGATCGGGGCCTGAGGAGAGCTTCGGTCCGTCGGGTGCTGCTCACCGATCGTGAGGGAACGCAGCCGGCCGATCGGTTCCGGCAGCCGCCGACGAGCTCCAGGGCTCCGTCACCAGGACGGCAGGAGCACCTCGCAGGCGTCCCCGGGCTCCCGGGCACCGGAGCCGGCTGGGATCCGCACCAGAGCGGAGCCCAGGGCGTGGCCCCGGAGGTCGTGGGAACCCCTGGAGATCAGGGGAGTCGCCAGGAGCTCGCCCTCCCGGAGGTCGATTGCGGCCGGGAGGAAGACGTCCCGGCTCTTCGCGCCGGGCAGAGGGGCGGCGAGACGTGCTCCGACGGCCCTCTTCCAGAAGCCGTCCTCGTGGCCCATCAGCCTGCGCAACGACGGCTGGACGAAGAGACGGAAGGTCACCATCACCGAGGCCGGGTTCCCGGGCAGGCCGAAGACCAGTCCGCCGTCGTGGACGGCGGCGACCAGGGGTTTCCCGGGTTTCACCGCCACCTTCTCGAAGAGCAGCTCGCATCCGTGCTCGACCAGCACCTCCTCCACGAAATCGAGCTCTCCCATGGAGACGCCTCCCGTGACGATCAGGACGTCGTGGTGGAGTCCCCGACCCACGAGCTGGACCAGAGCTCCTCTCCGGTCCGGGGCGATCCCCAGGGATCGGGCCTCGAGCCCCAGCCGCGCCGCTGCCGCCCGGAGGAAGTCGCCGTGGCTGTCCCGGATCTGGCCCGGTGCCGGCGCCTCCTCCGGGGGGACGACCTCGTCGCCGGTGACGAGGTAGGCGAGGTCCGGAGGACGGTGCACGGAGACTCTTCGGTGACCGTGGCTGGCGGCCAGGGCCAGGGTTCCCGGGTGGAGGACCGATCCTGCGGGGAGGATCTTCTCGCCGGCGTGGTGGACCTCTCCGGCCCTCCGGATGTTGGCTCCGGAATCGGCCGGAGTCTCGATCGTGACCTGCCGGTCGCCTCCGTCCGTGTCTTCCACCGGGACGACGCGATCGGCACCGGAGGGGATTGCAGCACCGGTCATGATCTTCACCGCCCGGCCGGGGGTCAGGGACCGATCCGGAGGATTCCCGGCCGCGATTCGACCGCTCACCGGAAGTCGCGTCCCCGGCTCGACGTCGCCGGCGTAGGCGTATCCGTCCATCGCCGATAGATCGGCGAAGGGGATGTCGGAGGTGGCTGCGAGGGGCTCGGCGAGGACGAGGTCGAAGGCCTCGGCCCGGGGGACCGGCCTCGGGTCGAGGGGGGTGAGATGGGGCTCGAGGCGGGACCAGGCTTCTTCGGGTGGAATCATGAACGGCTGTCCTGGGATCGGTGATTCGAGGCGGAACCGAGGGGCCTCCCGACGGAGGGCACGGGACTCCATGCTATCTGTCGGTTTCCGGAACGAGGCCTCGACGAGCCCGTTCTCCCCGAGGATCCGCCCGGAACCGGGCCGACGGGTAGGGGGGCCGATCGTCGCAATCGCGTGGCACCGGCCCCACGCCGCCACCGAGGCTCCCGGCAAACCGAGGAGGCTGCCGCTCGGTCCTGCGATCCTGCCGCGCAGACCCCCGATTCCGGGATAAGGGAGCTTGTTATACTGCTTGTTCGAGCGTTCGAGATCCTACACCGCCTGATTCATGCCCGAAACAGACTCCGCCAAGCCGTACCAGTACCGGGGCGACCTCGCGGAGACCGCCCTGCCGGAGATGCTGTTCACGATCTACATGCATCGGGTTCCCGGGGTGATCGAGGCTCGTCAGGGAGAGATCCTGAAGAGGGTCTTCGTCCGGGACGGGGCCGTGATCCACGCCTCGTCCAGCGATCTCGACGACAGCCTCGGGTCTTTCCTTCGGCAGGAGGGAAGACTCACCGAGGTCCAGTTCGCCAACACCATGAAGGCCAGGGAGACCTCGGACAAGAGGTACGGAGAGGTCCTGATCCAGGAGGACGTGCTGACGCCGGCCGAGCTCTACGAGGCCATCCAGGACCAGATTCGCTCCATCGTCTGGAGTCTCTTCGGGTGGAACGAGGGGGAGGTCACCTTCTCCATCGGGGCGTTCGAGGAGACGAACATCATCCGGATCCACCTCCCCCTGCGGCAGGTGATACTGGAGGGCATCAAGAGAGCTCCCGACGCCAAAGCCCTGGTCGCGCGGCTCGGCAGGAAGGAGACGGTGTTCCAACCGACCTGGAGCCCGGAGACCCTGATCGAGGCCGCCCTCAATCGGGAGGAGCTCGAGCTTCTCCGGATGGTCGATGGTGATCGGAGCCTCTACGAGCTGTGCACGAAGGGTCCCCACTCCCCGGCGGAGAACGCTCGACTGCTGTACGCGTTTTTCATCTTGCGACTGATTCGGCGGGCCGACGGCTCGTCGGGGGTCTTGAAGATCAAGTTCCGGCCCGAGTGACCCGAATCCCGGGCCCTTTTTCCACCGGAGAATCCGACTCATGCCGATCTACGAATACGAATGCGAGAGCTGTGGCCACCGGACCGAGGCCATTCAGCAGCTCGACGATCCCCCCTTGACGACCTGCGAGTCCTGCGGGGGGAACCTTCAGAAACTGATCTCCGCCCCGGCCTTCCAGTTCAAAGGGACGGGCTGGTACGTGACCGACTACGCCGACAAGGGCAAGGGCGGCGGGAACGGGAAGGAGCCCGCGGCCGACGGTGCCGGAGGAGCCGAGACGAGCGGCGAACCGGCGGTCGCCGGCGAAGGGAAGGAAGGCGGTGGCGGGACGACAGGGAAGGATGCCGGAGGCTCCTCCTCGCCGGCCGAGTCCGGCTCGGGAGACTGAAGCGCGTAGGGCCCTCCGGGATCACGCGGTACAGACCGGTCTCGACGGTGCGCTCCGTCGTCGATGCTCTGGACCGCCGACCCCGTGAGGTGCCCCGAGCCCCGGGACCCGAGCGCCCCAGCGACGGCTCGGAACCCTCGTCGGGACGATCTTCCAGCCGGACCGGAGTCGGACGGGATCA
>JAWVZJ010000181.1:0-5815 GCA_033722255.1 Thermoanaerobaculia bacterium
CACGGTCTCCATGCCGGCGGCGAGGATTCCCAGGCCGGCGGCCTGATTCCCGTTCATCACCACCCGTTCCTCCTCGGCGGGATGGCTGGGGATCTCCCAGGCGAGATCGATCTGGTCCCGGGCGAACTCCCATCCGTGCTGTACCAGCTCCTGGTTCTTTTGGACCACCTCGTCGCCTTTGCGGCCGAAGACGAAGGCGACCTCCGAGAGGGCCTTCTCCACGTCGAGACCGTGGATCTGGCAGAGCATCCCCAGGACGAACATGTTCTTCCCCAGGCGGGGATCGTCCGTGACCTCCCGGCAGGCCTCCTCCATGGGGAGCTCGATGACCTCGAGACCCTGACTCTCGAACTCCTCCAGGGCCTCGGCGTACTGGGCCCGGACCTCCTCCTGGGGATCCTCGGCCCACTTGCTCTCCAGGAGGACCTTCGTGCCGGGACGGTAGGCCCGGTTGTCGATCCGGCCGTAAAGGACCTGCTCGTTGAAGGCGACCACCAGGTCGGCCTCGTCTCCCATGTTGGTCACGGGATGACTGGCGAAGCGGACCCGGATCCCGCTGGCTCCCGCCCGGGACCGGGCGGGAGGCTTGATCTCCGCCGGGATGATCTCCACCGTCCATACGCCGAGACCGGACTTGGCGCAGACCGTACCCAGCGTCTGACCGGCCTTCTGGGCACCCTCCCCGGAGTCACTGACGATCTCCACGATCCGTTCGTCGACCCGGGTCCTCTCCATGGGAGAGACAGGGCTCCCGGTCTGGGTGGCGGTGACGGAACCGTCGGTTGTCATGCTTCCTCCCGTCGGGGGCTCAGTCGCCCCCTCCGTACTCGGTGTAGTTGGCGTCGAGGAAAAGCTCGGTCTCCCGTTCCTCGTGCTCCCGGAGCTCTCGCGCCAGCTCCCGGGCTCCGTGGACGACCTCTTTCATCGGACCCTCGAGGCATCGCCGGGCTTCGTCGGCGAGCTCCTGCACCCGAGTGAGGAACGCGCGGTGCTCTTCGAAGAGCTCTTCCAGGGCGTTCTGCTTGTGGGGGGCGGTCCGGTCGATGGCGGCGTGGAGCCCGTCCTCCGCCTCCTCGCTTTCGAAATGAGCGTCGAGGGCGGTCTCGAGCTCTTCCAGGAGTCCGGAGAGCTCCTGGAGATCCTCGGCCTCCTCCACCCGGCCCACCAGGACCCGGAGAGCTTCGTGCTCCCGCTCGATCCGTTGGCGTGCCTCCGGCGTCAGTCGCTCGGATGTCGTTGCACTGTCCATTGGGGAACCTCCGGTTCGACCGTCGATCCGTCTGGGGGCGGATCCCCGGGGAAGCGTGTTCCCGGTGGGCCGCCGACTCGAGCCACACCTTGCCAGAGCCCCTGGGGCTGCACTACACCCGGGCGGGTGGCCGCCGGATGGAGCGGAACCTTCGCTGGGGTGGGACGACCCCGCCCGATGGGGTAGGTCGAGCTCCGAGTCAGCCGGTGGTCTCGCCTGGAGACGGTACCCTCGCACGGTGTCCCGTCCCCTGCACCCAGATCTCACGGCCGAGGAGCGGGAGGATCTCCTCTTCCGGGGAGCCGACGATTTCAACGCCGGGCGTTTCTTCGAGGCCCACGAGGCCTGGGAGGAGATCTGGCGCTCCACGGATCCGGAGCCGGCGGATCTGTTCCGGGGTCTGATCCAGGTGGCAGTGGGTCTCTACCACTACCACGAGCGGGGCAAGCCGGCCCCGGCCCGTCGGGTCCTGGCCCGGGGCCTCCGGCGTGTGGAGGCTTACGAGCAGGGGACGGAGAGCCTGGACCTGGACGCCCTGTGCGCCGCGGCCTCTCGGTGGGAGGAATGGCTGGCGGCCCCCGGGGGAGAGCCCCCGCCATTACCGAAGGTCCGCTTTCTCGAGGGCTGATCCGGAAATCGCCGGTTGAAGGGTGCATCCACCAATGCGACGGGCATGTGGGGCTGCGATCGGCGGGTTTGGATCAGCCGTTTCCCACCAGCACGACCACCGCCACGGCGTGGGAGCGCTCGTGACTGATCGAACAATGGACCCCGTTCACCCCCAGGGCCCGGGCTCTCCGGTCGGCGGAACCGTGGAGATGGACCACCGGCGCCCCGGACTCCCGGTGGCGGATCTCCACGTCCCGGAATCGGAGCCCCTTCGCCCATCCGGTCCCCAGGGCCTTCAGGGCCGCCTCCTTCGCCGCGAAGAGCCCCCCGACTCTCTGCACGCGAGACCTGCCGGCCCGTTCCCCGATCTCGCCGGGGCGGCAGATTCGCGCCGGGAAGCGGTCTCCGTACCGGTCCAGGAGACCTTCGATCCGCCCCAGATCCACCAGGTCGACTCCCAGGCCGACGATCGTCACGGGGGTGACTCTCCGAAGAAGGTGCGGGCCTGGTCCACGAGCCGATCCAGGCCTTCCGGATCCTGGAACATCCGGATGCCGGCGGCCCCGGCGGCCCCGGCGTCGGCCACCTCCGGAAAGCGATCGGGGAAGATCCCGCCCAGTGCCAGCACGGGAACTCCCGTTTCGGCGGCCGCGGCCAGGGCGTCGAGGCCGAGGGGGGGACCGTACTTCGCCTTGCTCGGAGTGGGGAAGACCGGCCCGAAGGTGACGTAGTCCGCACCGCCTTCGGCGGCGGCCCGGACCTCCTCCAGGTCGTGGGTCGAGCATCCGATCAGGGGAGCCGGGCCGAACCGGGCCCGGAGCACCTCCACGGAGAGGCCGCTTCCGGGGAGGTGGACGCCTTCGACTCCGGCAGCCAGAGCGAGATCGAGGCGTCCGTTGATCAGGATCCGGGAGAAGGGGGAGAGCTCTCTCCGGGCCCAGCGGCCGATCTCGACCACTGCCCGGTCGGTGAGGTCCTTTTCCCGTACCTGGAGGGCCGGGATTCTTGCCTGGCCGAGGTCCCGCACCCAGGAGGCGAGAGACAGCTCCCGGGGCAGGGACCGACGATCCGAGATCGCGAGAAGGGAGAACGGAGCCGAGGTCAACTTCGCCGCTCCCGGGAAAGCATCAGATCGACGTCGTGGAGGGCCCACAGGAGATGCAGGGCTCCGAAGGAGGAGACCAGACTCCGGGCCAGGACTCCCTGGCCGAACATCCGGAGCAGGCTCCAGCGCACCTCCCACCAGATCCGGTCGTACGAGCCCATCCAGGGCCAGATCAGCAGAAAGAGACCGACTTCGACGCAGTAGACGACGAAGAGCAGGCGAAAGAGGAATCCGGAACGCATGGACGCGTCCGGATTGTATGCGACGGCCGGGATCGGCCCGACGGGGAGATCGGATCGACTCCGGCCGTCAGCCCGGATCGGAACTCAGCGATCGGGATCCGACTTGCGGCGGACTCCTCGGGACTTCGAGCCGGAGCTCCGGGAAGAGCTCCCGCTCCGGCTCGACGCCTGGCTCCGAGATCGAGATCCGGAGGAGCGGCTCTTTGTGCTCGACGGGCGGGAGCGCTGGGAGGAGGGGGACGCCCGCGTGGATCGCCGACTCGAGGACGGTGACGATCTCGTGGAGGAGCGGGATCGCGGTCGTGCTCGAGAGCTCACCCCCGGCCTCCGGTCCGGCCGGGAGGAGGAATCCCGGGTCTCGGGCCCGCGATACCGGTCCGACCGGACGCGCTCCAGGACTCGCCGAGCCGGCGAGCTCGAGCGGGGTGCGAGCCTTCGATCTCCGGCCTCGTCCCGCTCGGGCCGCACCTCGGGACTCCGAGTCCTCCAGCGGACTTCGGGTCCCGCGTCGGTCCTGCCACGGTCCGGGGCGCGGGACCGGACCTCGGGATCGGAGCGGGGGGAGGATCTCTCGCCGGATCGAGTCCTGGGTACGACTCGCGGACGGGCGTCCGACTCCGGAGCCCGGGCGGCGGGGCCGGTTCGTCGGGGAGCCGACAGACCCTCCGAGGGGGTTCGGCTCCGGATCGTCCGGCCTCTTCCGTCGTCTCCTCGGGTCGGAGGCCTCCGGTCGTCGGGCATTACCCGACGTCGGGCCTCTCCTGCGCGCTCACCTCCCCGCGTGTCGCCGGGCGAGGAACCCTCGACCACGGGCATGGCGATCCTCTGCATGTCCCCGGGGATCTCCCGCTTCCGGGCCACCCACTCGGTGACGTCCGGCAGGTCCTGCCCGGATCCCGGTCGGGTCCCGGCGGCCGGGCGATCCTGGAGGATTCGCACGGCCCGGCGTGGATCCCGGAGGGCGTCCCGGTCCAGAGGTCTCGTGTCCGTGGTCACGATTCCCCGTCCCAGCTCGGCTCCCGACTCTCGCAGGGCCCGGTTGGTCCGTGTGTGCCGTGCCAGGCGGTGATCGTCGAAATGGTCGACGTCCACGAAGTTCCACCGGTCGTAATGGCCCCAGTGTCCGCCGGCCCATCCGTGGACACCGAAGCGGAACCCCCGGTCATACCGGGGATAGCCGTAGTAGTAGCTCGTGTAATAGCCGATGGGGCACCAGCCCACATAGCGGGGTCCCCAGTACCAGTAGACCCAGGCCGGTGCGTACCGGGTTCCGGGATACCAGACCCAGCCGTAGCCGGAGAGGTAGTCCCAGGTTCCGTAGTGGTAGGTCGCCCAGCCCCAGGGTTCGTACGAGACCCAGGTCAGACCGCTGGGAGTGTGGGTCCAGTAGCCATCGTCGTAAGGCCTCCAACCGGATCCGACCCCGGTGGGTCTCCAGAAGGTCCGATCTCCCCTCCGGTGCCAGCTTCCGTAACGGTAGAGCCGGGAGGTGGAGTACCCGAGGGTGCCGTCCACGTATTCGGAATCGCGATAGCGGTCCGCCTCCAGGTCGAGGTCGTAGGCCCAGCGCTCCAGCTCGGAGCGGCTTCCGGCCCTACGGAGCTCCACCTGGGGATACTCCATCCCCTCGAGCCAGACGTGCTCCCCGGCCCGGAGTCGGTACTCCCCCTGGCGGGTCAAAATCTCCGCCCGTCCCCGACGGACGATCGCCTGGGTCACGTATCCCCGGGCCTCGAAGGTGTAGGTGCCGCTCGAATCCAGGTAAAAGCTGGCGTTCGGAGCATCCACCCGGACCGTGCCCCGGGTCCTCCGTTCCTCGGGCACCGTGATCGTCAGCTCCCCGTGGTCGAGGTAGAGAAGCGTGGTTTCCGCCCACTCGTCGGCGGAGTAGGCCATCTGGTCGAAGAGAACCTCGCTGTCCTGGCCGATCCGGACCCTCGTCCCGTCCGGAAGGACCGCCTCCACCCGGTCACCGAAGCGGGTCTGGACCCGGTCGTCGGTCAGGAGGGGACGGTTCTCCTCCACAGGATAGCTCTCGTCGAGGCCGTAGACCGTGGCGGAGCCTTCGACGGTCCGGAAGTAGCCGTAGGCGCCTCTGTCGTCCTCCGCTCCGGCCGCTGGGACGACCAGAAGAGCCGAGGTTCCCAGAGCGGCACCGAGGGCGAAGAGTGTTCGGGTCATGATCTCGTGCATGGTGCTGGACCTCCTGTCGAGAGATATCGCAAGGCCCGTGCCAGAGGACGAGCCCGGGTCGTGGTCGCTATAATCGCGTTTCGTCGGAGGGGATGTCCTCTGGGGAGGGCGCAGACGTCCTCGGAGGGAACCCCCCCGATTCCAATCCGAAGGAGATCCAGTGGTCATCAAAAAGCTGTTCGGCAAGAAGGGAGAGGGCGACCGAGAGTACACCATCGATGAGCTGATCATTCTCGAGCGATGGGAAGAGGCCGAGGAGAAGCTGAAGGCGAAGATGAAGGTCAAGGACCAGGTCCACGACCATCTGAAACTCGCGGACGTCTACGTCGGGCTCAAGAGAATTTCGGACGCCATCGACGAGTACGTCTACGTGGCCGACAAGTACGCCGCCGACGGCTTCTACGATCGGGCCATCGC
>JAWVZJ010000182.1:0-5814 GCA_033722255.1 Thermoanaerobaculia bacterium
CCCTACGGAGCCCTCTACACCGAAGACTTCGGCGAATTCGTTACCTCCTTCACCGCTCCGATTGCTACCGGCTGGAGCGACCAATTGCCGGGCGGGACTCTCACCCACTGAGAAACGCCGACTTTCACGGCGTACTGAGAAATCCGGGCTACGGCTTCGGCGTCCGGGTGACGGGGCGTTTCCGGAGCCAGGTCCGGAGGTCGGCGGTCGTCACCTCGTCCCGGGAAAGGAGCCAGCTGACGAGCTCCTTCGGCTCCTTCTCCAGCCAGGGGATGACGGAGAGATTGCCGTCCCGGGCCAGGGCTTCCAGGTCGTGGGAAGTTTCGTCCACGAACCGGGCCGCCCGGCGGAAGGCCTCGGCCCGGGGAGGGGAGTCCGCCAGATGGAGGCAGAGCTCGCCGGCCACGGCCAGAGTGGCGGCCAGAGCCAGATTCGAGCGTCCGGGCCAGGGCTCGTCGGGCAGCGGCCGGGGGAGGTAGGGCTCGACCCCCCGGTCGAAGAGGCTCTCCAGAGCCGGTCCGGACTCCGGGGGCCGGCCGTGGAAGAGGGCCCATCCCCGGTCCGGGTCCGCGAGGGCCTCGGCCAGGGCCCGTCGCTGCTTCGGGTCGAGCTCCGGAACCAGGGGGAGCACATGGGAGGTTCCGGGAGGCAGTTCCAGCTCCGGCGTCGCCCCCGGCAACAGGGGCCAGATCCCGCAGGTCGAGACGTCCAGGTCCGGGGGCCGGATCTCCTCCCCCCGGAGGACGGGGAGCAGGAGGTCCCGGACCAGGAGACCGGGGACCTCCGGGGAAGGCTCCCCGGGAAGGAGCTGGACCACGACCGGGGCTCCCCGATCCCGGTGGGCCGCCACCAGCCGGTCCCGGGCCGGCCGCAGCTCTCGCCGGACCGGGGGTACATAGAGGACCCCGTCGACCTCGTGGGCGGCCAGAGTGGCCAGATCGTTCTCCGTGCCGGAGAACTTCCCCAGCGTGCTCCGGGAGAGATCCACCCAGGGCTCCTCCGGCGCTGGCCACCGCCGGGGCACGTATCGGACCCACCCCCGGGAGGGCTCGGGTCGGATCTGACGCACGGGGCGGCGGGGGCTCACTCCTCTCCCTTCACGCCGGTCCAGGGAACCAGGAGGCTCTCGACGTACTTGGCCACGAGATCCACCTCGAGATTCAGCCGGACCCCGGGAGCGAGGCTCCCCAGATTCGTCACCTCCAGGGTGTGGGGGATCACGGCGACCCAGAACCGGTCCTTCTCCAACCGGGCCACGGTGAGACTGATCCCGTCCAGGGCCACGGATCCCTTCTCCACCACCCAGCGCTCCAGCTCCGGCGGCAGCCGAAAGGCCATCTCCCGGTTCTCTCCCTTCTCCACCACCGCCACCAGCTCCACCACCGTGTCCACGTGACCCTGCACCAGGTGTCCTCCGAGGCGGTCCCCGACCCGGAGGGCGGGTTCCAGATTCACCTCCCGGCCGATCTCGAGCTCTCCCAGGGTGGTGCGGTCCAGGGTCTCCGGGGAAAGATCCACGGCGCAGCTCTCCTCGTCCAGCTCCACCACGGTCAGACAGACACCGGAGACCGACAGGCTGGCCCCGAGCTCCAGCTCCCCGGCCAGCGCCCGGGAGAGCTCCAGGACGAGCCTTCCCCCGTCCGGAGTCGCCTCGGGGGCCTCGGTTACGACGCCGCGCTCTCGTACAATTCCTGTAAACATCTTTCTCGGAAGGATTCAATGAGAAGATCCGGTCCCACGGACCGCACGTCGAGGTCGCCGAGGACCGGCGCCTCCGGGAGTCGGGGGAAACCCGGCCCACCGACCGGCCCCGGCGCCTCCCGCCCTCCGAGGATCCGCGGCGCACAGACGACCGCGACCCGGTCGAAGGCTCCGGCGGCCACGAAGGCGGCGTGGATCTCGCCGCCCCCCTCCACCAGCACGCTCTGGACCTCACGGTCGTGAAGGTCGGCCAAGACCCCGGCGGGATCCACCTTCGACAGGTGGACCACCTCGCCTCCCGCCTCCTCGAGCTCCTCGACCTTCTCCCGTGAGGCCCCTCCCCGACTGTACACCAGGACCGGACCCGCTTCCCGGAAGAGCCCGGCCCCGGCAGAGAGCCGGAGCCTGCGGTCCAGGACCCCCCGGAGGATCGGACCCTCCGCCCTCCCGAGGCGACGGGTGAGGCGAGGATCGTCCGCCAAGGCGGTACCACTCCCGATCAGGATCGCGTCGTGGACCTCCCGCTGCTCCAGGCTCCACGACCGGCCCTCCGACGAGGAGATCCACTGGCTCTCTCCGGCTACGGTGGCGATCTTCCCGTCCAGAGTCATGGCCCACTTCAGCGTCACCGCCGGACGGCCGACGATCTTGGAGACCAGGTACTTCCAGTTCAAGCGCACCGCGTCTCGGAGGAGGATCCCCTCCTCCACCTCGACTCCCCGCTCCTCGAGTAGGTCCAGACCCCGTCCCGCCACGTCGGGGTTCGGATCCCGGTGACAGACCACGACCCGGGAGATCCCCGCTTCCAGGATCGCCTGAACGCAGGGCGGCGTGCGCCCGTGGTGGGCGCAGGGCTCGAGGGTCACGTAAAGCGTCGCATCCGTTGCCTCGCCCCCGGCGTGCCGGAGGGCGACCACCTCTGCGTGAGGACCGCCGACCCGGGCGTGATGGCCCTCGCCTACGACGACGCCGTCCCGGACGACCACCGCCCCCACCATGGGATTCGGCGCCGTCCGGAACCGGCCGCGACGGGCCAGCTCCAGGGCCCGGTGGAGATGGCTCCGATCCAGAGCCGGGACCGTTTCGCTCACGCCCCGATCAGGGCCTCGGCGAAGGGGCGGGGCCGAAACTCCACCAGGTCCTCCGGCTGCTCGCCGACCCCGAGATAGAGGACCGGAAGCCGGAGATCCCGGGCCACCGCCACGGCCATCCCCCCCTTCGCCGTCCCGTCGAGCTTGGCCAGAAGCACTCCGTCCACGTCCACCGCCTTCTGGAACTCCCGGGCCTGGGAGAGGGCGTTTTGACCCGTGGTGGCGTCCAGGACCAGGATCGTCCGGTGGTGCCACCCGGGAGCCTCCCGGCCCACGACCCGGTCGATCTTGCTCAGCTCCCGCATCAGGTTCTCCTTGTTGTGGAGCCGTCCGGCGGTGTCCACGATCACCTCGTCCACGTTCCGGGCCCGCGCCGCCTGGAGGGCGTCGAAGACCACGGCCGCCGGATCCGAGCCGGCCTCCTGCTTCACCACGTCCACCCCGAGACGCTCTCCCCAGAGGCCGATCTGCTCCACGGCCGCCGCCCGGAAGGTGTCCGCCGCGGCCAGGAGGACCTTCTTCCCCTCCTCCTGGTGCAGGTGGGCGAGCTTCGCGATCGACGTGGTCTTCCCCACCCCGTTGACCCCCACCATCACCGTGACCCGGGATCCCTCGGCGGGCTCCGGGGGGGATGGGGCGTCCAGGAGGAGCACCGCGATCTCGTCCACCAGCATCTTCCGCAGCTGGACGATGTCTCCCCCCTGCCCCCGCTTGACCTCCTGCTCCACCCTCTCCACCAGCTCCAGGGCCGTCTCCACCCCGAGGTCGGCTCCGATCAAGGACTCCTCCAGGTACTCCAGGGTCTCCTCGTCCAGGGTGTCCCGGCCCTCGACCGCGGCGTCGATCTTCTCGAGGAGCTCCGTGTGGGTCATGAACAGACCCTTCTTGAGCTTCTTCCAGAAGCCCTTCTTCTCGGGCTCCTTCGGCTCGGCCTCCGGGGCCAGGTCCAGAGTCTCGGGGATCTCGCTCATGGGGTCCTTCGCGCTCGTTCGGTGGGGTAAGGAAGCTGGAGGGCTCCGAGTCGGAGGGGACGGCAAGCCCGGATCGGGCCCACCGCGCTCCCGAAGTCTATCAAGCGAACGAGCCGGACCGGCGTCTCGTGACCCGGAATACGAGGCGATGCGGTCACCGCCGGCAGACAGGACTCGCCGAACGTGCCTTCGGAAGGGATCAGCCGGATTTCACCGCGGCGGCCAGATCCCCCACGTGCTCCAGGGAGCGAATCTCCAGCCCCTCCGGCACCGTGACTCCCTCCAGGGACGGACCGAAGATCCGCCGGAACCCAAGGGTTCCAATCTCCCGGAGACGGGCCTCCACCCGACTGACCGGGCGCACCTCTCCCAGCAGTCCGATCTCCCCGAAGAAAGCGGCGTCCGGGGGAAGGGTCCGGTCGAGACGAGCCGACAGGAGGGCCGCGGCCACCGGGAGATCGACGGCGGGTTCCTTCACGGTCAGGCCCCCGACCACGTTGAGGTAGACGTCCCGATCTGCGAAGGGGATTCCCGCGAAGCGCTCGAGGACCGCCAGCAGCACGGCGATCCGGTTCCCGTCCAGGCCGAGACCGGTCCGGCGGGGACTCGGGAGGGAGCTGGTCTGGACCAGGGCCTGGATCTCCACCAGGAGGGGTCGCGATCCGTGGACGCTGGCGGCAACCACCGAGCCGGGGGTGTCCGCCCGACGGTGGGAGAGGAGCACCCGGGAGGGATCCGGGACCGGCAGCAGCCCGTCGTCGTGCATCTCGAACAGGGCCACTTCGCCGGTGGCGCCGAAACGGTTCTTCGTGGCCCGGAGGAGACGATGATCCCCCCGGGCTTCCCCCTCGAACGTCAGTACCGTGTCCACCAGATGCTCCAGGGACTTCGGACCCGCGATCCCCCCCTCCTTCGTGACGTGGCCCACCAGAAAGAGGGCCGAGCCCCGGCTCTTCGTCATCTCCACCAGGGACTCGGCGCAGGCCCGGACCTGGCCCACCGAGCCCGGCAGGCCGTCGAGATCCAGGGTCCTGACGGCCTGGATCGAGTCCACGATCAGGACCCCGGGCTTCGCGTCCTCTACGGCTCCCCGGATCGCCTCCAGGGCGGTCTCCCCCGCCACCAGTAGCTCCGGATGCGAGCAGCCCAGCCGCTCGGCCCGGAGACGGAGCTGTCGGGGCGACTCCTCGGCGCTCACGTAGACCACCCGCCGGCCCCCTTCGGCGATCGCCTCCGCCACCGCCAACAGCAGGGTCGACTTCCCGATCCCCGGTTCTCCGGCCAGGAGGATGGCGGAGCCCGGAACGACACCGGAGCCCAGGACCCGGTCCAGGAGCTCGATCCCGCTACCGAACCGTCCGGCGTCCCGTTCTTCGATCTCGGCCAGGGACACGAGCTCGGTGGCCGGAAGCCGAGAGCGGCGGCCCTTCGACTTCGGTGCCTCGGGTGTCTCCTCGACGTAGGTGTCCCAGGTGTCGCAAGCGGGACACCGGCCGAGCCACCGGGGGGAGACGTGACCGCATCCCTGACAGACGAACCGGCTCTTCGCCTTGGCCGCCACGGTGCTCGGGCCTCAGGGGACGGCGGGGGCTCGACGGCTGCCGTCGTTCCGAGGACACTCGCTCCCCCGGCACCGGATGCCGGCGGGCGAGGAGAATCCGTGGCTCCGGCGGGAGGCGGGGCGGGGGCTCATCCGTTGGCCTTGAGCTCGGCCAGGATGAGCTGGATCTGCTGCTCGGGATTTTCCATCAGGGGAACGCTTCCGGCTCCGGGGTGGCCGCCGCCGCCGTACCGGGCGGCGAGCTCCCCGACGTTCGTGTTGCAGGTCCGGTTGAAGATGCTGTGTCCGATGAGCATCATGGGGAACTCCCGGCCGGGACCCCAGTGCAAGCGCACTGAGACGTTCGGCTCCGGGAAGATCGCGTAGACCAGGAACCGGTTTCCGACGGGAACCGGGTCCACGCCCCGGAAGTCGGTGATCACCACGTTCTCCTCCACCCGGCTGTGCGTCTTCAGGGCCTCCCGGAAGCGAGCGTCCTCCTTTTCCATCA
>JAWVZJ010000183.1:0-5813 GCA_033722255.1 Thermoanaerobaculia bacterium
CGTGGAGAGGAAGCTCTATCCGAACGTCGACTTCTACAGCGGCATCCTGTACCGGGCCATGGGCATCCCCACGGAGATGTTCACCGTGATGTTCGCCCTGGGACGACTCCCGGGCTGGATCGCGCAGTGGAAGGAGATGCGGGAGAACCCGAAGGCCAGGATCTACCGGCCACGGCAGATCTACGTCGGCGAGGGCGAGCGGGAAGTGCTCCCCATCGAGGACCGGGATCGGGAGCTGGTCCCGGCCTGAGGTACGAAACCGGTCCGGCCAGGATCCGGTACTCCCCGCACGGATCCTGGCCCGGATCGGTCCCCGGATGCCGAGACCGCCTTCGGAGCCTCGCCTCTGAGTGCCCGAAGCAGCGCCACGGGCATCCGCGATTGTTAGGGTGCTGTGGCCATGAGCGACAATGGAGCGATCCGGGACGGCTCGGAGAACCGAAGGAGGAGAGGGTTCCCCTCCCGACCCGTGGCCCTGGTCACCGGGGGCGGGGGAGATTTGGGCCTGGCCATCGGGAGGGTGCTGGCCGAGGACCACGGGGCCCGGGTCTGTCCCGTGGATCTGCGCCTCGGTGACGAGGCCCGGGGTCTGGCGGAGGAGAGCGGTGGTCGGTCCTTCGTCCCCGTGGATGTGCGGGACGGTGCCGAGGCGGCGCGGATCGTGGAGAGACTGGACGGGGAGCTCGGGAGCGTGGACTTTCTCGTCCACTGCGCCGGGATCGCCCGGGACGCGGTCTTCTGGAAGATGTCCCCGGAGCAGTTCCGGGAGGTCGTCGACGTCCATCTCCTCGGCGCCTTCCACTACGCTCGGGCCGCCGTGCCCGGAATGCGGAGCCGGGGCTTCGGTCGAATCGTGGCCCTCTCCAGCATCAACGGCCTCCGGGGCAAGAGGGGGCTCGCGAACTACTCCTCGGCCAAGGCGGGGATGATCGGGCTGGTCCGGACCCTGGCCCGGGAGGTGGGACGGTTCGGGATCACGGCCAACGCCGTGGCCCCGGGGATGATCCTGACCGGGATGACCCGGGATCTGCCACCGGAGGTCCTGGCTCGGTCCCGGGGCGAGACCTGCCTCGAACGGCTCGGCGAGCCGGAGGACGTGGCCTGGGCCGTCTCCTACCTCTGCTCACCCCGGGCCCGCCACGTCACGGGAACCGTGCTGACCGTCGACGGAGGCCAGACCGCCTGAAGGACCTCAGCCGGTGGCGGCCCGCCCCGGGGCACCGCAACAGCGCTTGTACTTCCGGCCGGAGCCGCAGGGGCAGGGGTCGTTGCGGCCCACCTTCTCCCCGTCCCGGGTGACGGTCTCGGGCTTCGAAGAGGCCTTCTGCTGGCCCACCTTCGGCTTCGAGAACTGGAACCGCTTCTTGAATTCCTCGGCCCTGCGGCGGCGCTCCTCTTCGATCTGCTCCTGGGTCATGGGCTCGGCCCGGAACAGGGTCTTCAGGATCGACTCTTCGACCTGGTCCTTCATGGCCTGGAAGAGCTCGTAGCTCTCGCGCTTGTACTCGTTCTTCGGATCCCGCTGAGCGTAACCCCGCAGCCCGATCCCCTCCTTGAGCTGGTCCAGGGCCAGGAGGTGCTCCTTCCAGGTCTTGTCCACGACCTTGAGCATGACGCTCCGTTCGAAGGCCCGCATGAGCTCCTCGCCCAAACGTTCCTCCTTCTCCTCGTACTTGCCCAGGATCGCCTCCCAGAGCTCCTCCTCGATCTCGTCGGTCCCGAGCTCGGTGAAGTCGACCCCCAGGGTGTCGATGTCGATGTCGAAGAGGGCCAGGACGTCGGTGGCCAGCTCCTGGATCTCCCAGTCCCTCGGATCCTCCTTGGCGGGGCAGTGTTCGCTGATGCTGTAGACCAGGATGTCCCGGGCCACGTCCAGGACGTACTCCCGCCCGGCCTCACCGTCCAGGATCTCCTTCCGGAGGGCGTAGATCGCCTCCCGCTGCTTGTTCATGACGTCGTCGTACTCGAGGAGGTTCTTCCGGATCTCGAAGTTCCGGGTCTCGACCTGTTTCTGGGCCCGCTCGATGGCCCGGGTGACCATCTTGGCCTCGATCGGCTCGCCCTCCTCCATACCGAGCTTGCCCATCAGGTTCTTGACCCGGTCGCCCCCGAAAATCCGCATCAGGTTGTCCTCCAGGGAGAGATAGAAGCGCGAGGCCCCCGGGTCTCCCTGCCGCCCGGCCCGGCCCCGGAGCTGGTTGTCGATCCGCCGGGACTCGTGCCGCTCCGTGCCCAGGATGTAGAGCCCTCCGGCCTCCAGGACCTCCTTCTTTTCCCGGCCACAGATCTCCCGGTAGCGTTTCCGAGCCGCCTCGAACTCCTCCGGCTCCTCCTCCGGGTCCGCCTCCGCCCGGGCCAGTCCCTCCGGATTTCCTCCCAGCACGATGTCCGTTCCCCGACCGGCCATGTTGGTGGCGATGGTCACCGATCCCTTTCGACCGGCCTGGGCGACGATGTGGGCCTCCCGCTCGTGGTACTTGGCGTTCAGGACCACGTGCTGGACCCCGGAGCGCTTCAGGAGCTTCGACAGCTTCTCGCTGTTCTCGATGGAGACCGTGCCCACCAGGACGGGCTGCCCCCGCTCCTGGCAGTCCTTGATGTCCTCCACCACGGCGTTCCACTTCTCCCGCTCGGTGCGGTAGACGAGATCCTGGCGGTCGTCCCGGATCACCGGCTCGTTGGTGGGGATGACGACCACGTCGAGGTCGTAGATCTCGTCGAACTCCGCCGCTTCGGTGTCCGCGGTTCCCGTCATGCCCGAGAGCTTGTCGTAGAGCCGGAAGTAGTTCTGGAAGGTGATCGTGGCCAGGGTCTGGCTCTCCCGCTTGATCTTGACCCCCTCCTTGGCCTCCACGGCCTGGTGCAGGCCGTCGGACCAGCGTCGCCCGGGCATCATGCGTCCGGTGAAGGGATCGACGATCACCACCTCGTTGTCCTTGATCATGTAGTCCACGTCGCGCTCGAAGAGGTGGTGTGCCCGGAGACCCTGATTCACGGCGTGGAGAAGATCCATGTTCTCCATGTCGTAGAGATTCTCCAGACCCAGGAGCTCCTCCACCTTGGCCACACCTTCCTCGGTGAGGGCCGCGGTCTGGGCCTTCTCGTCCACGACGAAGTCGCCGGTCGTGTACTTGGTGTCCCCCTCCTCGATCTCCTCGCCCTTCTCGAGCCGGGGGATGATCCGGTCGACCTTGTAGTACTTGTCCACGGACTCCTCCGAGGGGCCGGAGATGATCAACGGCGTCCGGGCCTCGTCGATCAGGATCGAGTCCACCTCGTCCACGATGGCGAAGTGATGCCCCTTCTGGACCATGGAGTCGTAGTCGAACTTCATGTTGTCCCGGAGGTAGTCGAACCCGAACTCGTTGTTCGTGCCGTAGGTGACGTCGGATCCGTACGCGGCCTTCCGCTCCTCGGTACCCATGTTGCTCTGGATGACTCCCACGGAGAGCCCCAGGAATTCGTAGATCGCGCCCATCCACTCCGCGTCTCGCTCGGCCAGGTAGTCGTTGACGGTGACCACGTGGACACCCTTCCCGGTCAGGGCGTTCAGATAGACGGGCATGGTGGCGGCCAGGGTCTTCCCCTCACCGGTCTTCATCTCGGCGATCCGCCCTTGATGGAGGACGATGCCTCCGACGAGCTGGACGTCGTAGGGACGCATGTCCACGGTCCGGGTCGCCACCTCCCGGACGGCGGCGAAGGCCTCGACGAGGATGTCGTCCAGGGAGGCGCCGTCGTCGAGCTTCTTCCGGAACTCGTCCGTCTTGGCCGCGAGCTCCTCGTCGGAGAGGGCCTGCATCTCGGGCTCCAGCTCGTTGATGGCGTCCACGAGCGGCTGCATCTTCTTGATGTCCCGCTCGTGCTTGCTCCCGAAGATCGTGGTCAGGATCTTGTTGAACTGCTTCTTGATGTCTACGAGGTCTACTGACATGCGGAGCTCTTCGGTCTGTCCATCGAGTGAGAGACGGGGGAGGGCACCGTCGGGCGGGAGTTACAACATTCGAAGTCTACCAGAGATTCCTGCTCGTCTGGGCCGGTGCGGTCGGTTCCAGGCTTCGCGATGGCGACGCGCCTCCAGCGGGGAAGCCTCAAGATCGGGGCCGTGGGGGAGAGCCCGCCGGGACCCCGTCCAGGACGGGGAGGGAGGGTTGGCGGGGAGGACCGCTCCGATCCGAGAGGAGGCTCCCCGCGAACCTCGGCCCCCTCGGACCGTCCGGACTGAGGCTCAGCTCCGATCCAGGATGTAGGCCAGGGGGTCGACGGGCCGTCCGTCCCGGTGCACCTCGTAGTGGAGATGCGAGCCGGTGGAGCGCCCTGTGCTCCCGACATAGCCGATGACGTCGCCCCGCTTCACCTCGTCTCCGGGGTCGACGTCGATCTCGGAGAGATGTCCGAAGCGGGTGGTCAACCCGTAGCCGTGGGAGAGGTAGACGGCTCGCCCCAGATACCCGATCCGTCCGGCCCGTACCACGAGGCCGTCGGCCGGTGCGACCACGGGCCTTCCCCGACGGGCAGAGATGTCCAGTCCTTCGTGGAGGGCCCTCTTGCCGGTGATGGGATCCCACCGGGTCCCGAAGCCGCTGGTGAGCAGGCCCCGGGTCGGCATGATCGAGGGCACCGAGGAGATCCAGCGGTACCGCTCGTCCAGCTCGGATTCGATGGTATCCAGCTGCCCCGAGAGGTGGTCCACCTGTGCGTCCAGGAGACCGAGGCTTTCCGGATCTCTCCTGTCCAGAACCACCGGACCGCCGATTCCGGTTTCGGTCGTGGAGTCCAGCTCTTCCAGCCCGGCCACGATCGCCAGCTTCCGGGTCCTCTCTTCGTAGGTGTCCAGCTTGCTTTGGAGCTCCCGGACGCTGGTCTCGAATCCCCGGTTCACCTCCCGGAGCTGTCGGTTCTCGGCCCGGAGGCCTTCCAGGCGCTCTTCGTCGACGGGGGACCGGAAGTAGAGCCACCCCACGACGCCGGAGAGCACGGTTCCCAGGAGGACGGCCAGGGCGATGCCCCAGATCTGGAAGTTCGACACCTGCAGCTTTCGGAACTTCGCCCGGGCGTGGGGCACGAGGATGACGGTGTAGTTCTTCCTCTCCATCAGATCATCGGATCGCAGCTGTCTGGTTGACGAGTACTCCCCGCAACCAGGAAATTCACCTGATGCCGTCATTTTGCAGCGATCCCGGCGTCGGTGTCAAGCGAGGCCGCGAAGAAATCTCGCATGAAATCCCGCTCCGGTCTCGGGATCCCGGCGTCGCGAGGGTCAGCCCGCGACTCTACGATCCAGGGCCCGGTACTGGATCGCCTCCGCCACGTGAGCCGCCTCGATCCGGTCCCTTCCCTCCAGATCGGCGATGGTCCGGGAGACCTTCCGGACCCGGTCGATGGCCCGGGCCGAGAGGCCCAGATGCTCGTAGGCCCGGTCCAGGAGCTTTTGACCGCCGGAGTCCAGAGCGCACCGCTCCCTGGTCAGCTTCGGTCCCATGGTGGCGTTCAAGGGCGGTGAGAGCTCTCCTCCGAAGCGAGCCGCCTGGCGGCTCCGTGCCTCCCGGACGCGACCGGCGATCTCGTCGCTCCCGGTCCCGTTCGAGGATTTGAGCTCCCCCAGGGTCGGTACCGGGACCTCGACGTGGAGGTCGATCCGGTCCAGAAGGGGTCCCGACACCCGGCCCCGGTACCGGTCCACGACGGGCCCGGTACAGTCGCATCGATGGCGGGGATCTCCGAGATGACCGCAGGGACAGGGGTTCATGGCGGCCAGGAGCATGAAGCGGGAGGGAAAGGTGAACCGGGCCCGGGCCCGGGCGATGGAGACC
>JAWVZJ010000184.1:0-5812 GCA_033722255.1 Thermoanaerobaculia bacterium
GAGGAAGAGGAAGAGGGCCGGGAAATCGTCCTGTTTCCACACATCCCGCACCGACCGGTAGAAGGAGGCCAGGATCAAGCGGTCTCGGACGAGGCGGTCGTTGACGAAGACGAAGCGGCGACGGCCTTTGGTGGTGGCGGGACCGCCGACGAAGCCGGTGATCGTCTCCCCCGTCCTCCCCTGGGAGGGGATCTCGTGGAGATCCTCCACCAGCTCGGATCCGAAGAGCTGTCGGATCCGCTCCTTCCGGCCCTCCAGATCGTCGGAGCCGGCAACGGTCTCCAGGACGACCCGCCCCCCGTGGCGGAGCCCGATCTGCACCGAGGGGCAGGCCAGGCAGTAGCCCTGCACCACCTCCACCGACCTCCGAAGCTCGGTGCGGGGCCGTTTCAGGAACTTCCGCCGGGCCGGAACGTTGAAGAAGAGGGAGGACACCTCCACCGTCGTTCCCCGGGCCCGGCCGGCGGGCTCGACTCCCCGGACCTTCCCGCCGTCGATCCGGACCTTCCACCCTTGGCCGGCCTCCTCGGCGGTCACCATTTCCACCTTCGAGACGCCGGCGATGGAAGACAGGGCCTCCCCCCGGAAGCCCAGGGTCCCGACCCGCTGCAGATCGTCGAAATCCTCGATCTTGGAGGTGGCGTGGCGATCGAAGGCCAGGAGGGCGTCGTCCTTGTCCATCCCGATCCCGTCGTCCGTCACCCGGATCCGGCGCTTCCCCCCGTCCTCCAGCTCCACCCGGATCTCCCGGGCCTCCGCGTCCAAGGAGTTCTCGATCAGCTCCTTCACCACCGACGCTGGCCGCTCCACGACCTCGCCGGCCGCGATCTGGCTGACGAGATGGTCGGGGAGGAGACGGATCCGAGACATGCCCGGCAAACTAACACAGAGGGTATCCCCACGCGGGAGCCTGGGCGGTATGCGGGAGAGAAGGGTGAGCCGGTCGCTGATTCGGGGGATCCCACGAGCGGGGGGAAGGGCAACGACGGTGGTGTGCCAATCCCGGTGGAGAGATGAGAGGGGGGGCTCAGGGGAGTCGTCGGAGCTTCGCCAGGTGCTCCCGGAGGTCGACGAAGGCGGCGTCCGGGTCGGGATCGCCGCCCCAGCTCCGGCACGCATCGGCCAGGGGGGTCTGTTCCCGGTGCATCTTGCGGGCCACGTCCCCTTCGGCCACGGCTCCCTCGGGCTTCCACTCCTCGCCCCGGGCCTCCCGGGCCCGTTCCAACAGCCTCTCGCTCTCTCCCCGGGAGCCCCCGGTCTCGGCCAGGTAGGCCCGTAGAAAGAAGCCGCAGGCGGCCTTGGGATTGGTCCGGGTCGCGGCCTCGAGGAGTCGGGACGCCTCGTTCCGGTCCTCACGGATCAGGGCGAGCTCTCCCAGGACGAGGACACTCCCGGTCTCCTCCCGGTTGATCGCCAGGGCCCGCCGGCCGGCGGCCTCCGCCGCCTCGAGGTCGTCGCTGCTCCGGGCATGGAGGGCCCGGAGGACCGCCCACTGTCGTTGCGCCCGATGGCTCCGGGGGTTCTGTCTCCGGAGGCGGCCCAGCTCCTCCAGGGCCTCGTCGGGCTGGCCGGTGGCGGCGAGACAGTTCGCCAGGTAGTACCGGGAATCCTCGTGCCCCGGGTCGAGGGCCAGGGCCTCTCGGAAGTGCTCGATGGCTTGGTCGCAATCTCCCTCTCGCTTCAGGAGGTCCATGCCGGCCCGCTGGGCTTCCCAGAAGGCCCGGATCTCCTCCCGGGTGGGCTCCGACCCACCGGGAAGCCTCCGGGGGGCGGGCTCCCCCTCGGTCAGCTCCCAGAGGGAGTTCGCTTTCAGGGGCCCCCAGGTCTCGGCCTCGGCCCCGAGCCATCGGACCTCCACCACCTCCGCCTCCTGGGCGTCCCCCAGGCCGAAATGGAGGGTCCGGGAGCTCTGGGAGAGATAGGAGGCTCCGGTCACCGAGCGCCGGAGCTCTCTCTCTCCGAGTCGGACGATCACGGTGGCCCCCTCCCCGGCGAGGGTCGGATCCCCGTCCGGGTCCCGACTCCGGAGCTTGAGGCGGAGCCGGTTCCCCTGCTCCATCTCGTTCCGGTACAGGGCCGCCCCCTCCCCGAGGTGCATCATCAGGAGATCCAGGTCCCCGTCTCGGTCGTGGTCGGCGACGGCGAGCCCCCGGCCGACGTGGGCCTCCGAGAGAGCCGGATTCTCCGGGGCCAGGTCGTGGAAGGACTCCCCCCGGCGATTCCAGAAGAGGAACGGCGGCTGGGGCTTCAGGCCCTTCGGCTCGCTGTCGGTCTCCAGGGTGCTTCCGTTGACCACCACCAGGTCGAGCCAGCCGTCGGAGTCCAGGTCGGCGAACTCGGTGCCCCATCCGACCATCTGGAGGGCGATCTGGCCCAGTCCCAGGGGAGCCGAGAGATCCGTGAACATGAGACGCAGTCCGGGCTTCGGTCCTCCCAGGTCCCGGAGCCGGGAGTCGTAGAGGGCATTCTCCTGCGCCACCCAGTGGGTGATGAACAGGTCGTCGTCCCCGTCCCGATTCCAGTCCCCGGCGGCCAGTCCCATCGCTCCGCGATAGTCGGCCACCAGGGACGAGAGCCCCGACTCCTCGAAGGTCTCGCCCCGGTTCAGGTAGAGGGCGTTGTCCGAGATGTCGTTGGCCACGTAGAGGTCCAGGCGTCCGTCCTGGTCGAAGTCGTGCCAGAGGGCGCCCAGACTGCGCCCCTCGGGATTCGCCACCCCGTAGAGGAGGGCCACCTCCTCGAAGGTGCCATCCCCCCGGTTCTGGAAGAGGAGATTCCGCTCGGCCTCGTAGGAGGCGGGATTCAGGGTGAACGGAACCGCCGCCCCGTACTGCTCGGTCACGCGCCGGGCTCCCGTCACGTCCTCCTCGTATCGGACGTAGCCGCAGACGTAGAGGTCGAGATCCCGGTCGTTGTCGAAGTCGGCCCAGCTCACGCCGGACCAGTAGCCATCGATCTCCGGGAGGATCCGATCCTCCACCAGGTTCCCCTCCTCGTTGTGGAAGAGATGCAACGCTCGGTAGCCGGTGACCGCGAGATCGAGCCAGCCGTCGTGGTCGTAATCTCCCCAGGCCGCCCCCATCCCGGCGATCCGGAGCTCCGGGAAGCTCTCGTCGGGGGCGAAGGAGCCGTCTCCGAGATTCTCGTAGAGCCTCGATCTCCCCCATTCCTCCCTGGGAATCTCCAGGCTCCCGCCGGAGCTCACCAGGAAGAGGTCCTCGTCTCCGTCCCGGTCGTAATCCCCCCAGGCCGCCCCGGATCCCATGTCCTCGGGGAGCTGAGAAGAGCGGTCGCCGACGAAGCTGACGAAGTCGGACAGCCCGGCGCCCTCCGTGACCTCGCGGAAGCGGGGACGGGGGGCGTCCTCGGCCCCCTTCCGCTCCAGCTTCGACGTGATCTCCGGAAGATCCTCCCCGGGGCGGCGGATCTCCGGCCGGGAGGACCGGTAGAGCCAGACTCCCGCGATGGCGCCGACCAGGCCGATCCCGGTGAGGATCCAGGCCATGCGCCGGAGTCTCCGGCGCCGGGTGCCGAGTCGGCGCCGGTGCCTCCGTCGGGGGCGAGCCGTCGAGGGGGGGTCGGGGCTCACGGTGGATTCAACCGCCGACGGCCACGGAGGAGCTCGAAGCAGTCTCCTCCGCCACCGAGGGCTCCTCGGAGACTGCGATCGAGGCCCGCACCCGGTTCATCTCCACCACCGGAGCCGTCAGGCCCGAGTCCTCTCCCAGGAGGAAGTTGATCAGGTACTGGTCTACCTTCCGGTACATGAGGGAGGCCACCACCTCGTAGGTCCCTGGTTCGGTGGGCCCGGGGATGGTCCTCTCCCGGACCTCCTCGCCGTCCCGGGGCTGCATCCTCGCTTCTCCCGGGGCGATGGTGGAGGGACAGTCCACGAGGTACTCGACGGTGTCCGAGTATCCCGGGAAGAGGGCCCGCCGGTACCGCACTCCCACCATCTCCCACAGGTTGTGCCGATCGATCAGGTTCCCGTACTGGTCCACCGGCTCCGCCTTGAAGAGGAAGCTCCCCTCCTCGATGAAGTGATTCTCGTTCCGGGTCCCGGAGGAGTAGATCTCGTTGCCCGCGGGATCGTAGACGTGGAGCTCGACCCAGCTCTGGATGATGTCCAGGGGGCCGGTCGGAAAATCGTGCCCCACCTTGTTGGCGGTGAGGATCAGACGCACCGGGATCTCGCCACCCGGCTCGACGGTCTCAGGGGTGTCCAGGGCCATCTGGATCACCGGTCCGTCTCTCCATTTGTCCGCGATCTCGGGAATCTCGAAATCGCCCTTCAGCCAACGCTCGGTCTGCTCCACCTGTTCCTCCCATCCTTCCAGCTCCAAGAGCGCCGGAACCAGGCTGTTGGCGGCGATGAAACGGTGGCTACGGTGTTTGCCGTCGTCGGCAGAGCGGTTGTAGTCCTCGAGGTCCCCGGCGGCGGGATCGTCGGAGGCGACCAGGGGCATGTGGCACTCCCGGCACTCGATGGTCTCGGCCGGCTCGTCCTCCACGAACCAGTGGCTGGCCTTCCAGTTGTCGTACTGGTTCTGAAGCTGGACCCAGCCCACCCGGTTCACCTCCTCGTCGATGAACTGCTTGTGGCAGGCGGCGCAGTACTCCGGGGACTTGTACATCCGCTTGGACAACTCCTTGTGCTGGTCCGGATAGGTCCGGATCAGGAAGTCGCTGACCCTCTTCGCCGCCCCTTCGGTCTTCCACTGCCAGAGATAGGCCGGGGGTTGGGTCATCACGTAGTTGGCGTTCCCCTGGAGATCGGTCTCCCGGATCCCGTGACATGTGAGACAGGAGACTCCCTCGTTGTAGCCGTGGAGCCCCGTCAGGTCTTCCACGAACACGTTTTTCGTGCCGGAGAAGAGGGAGATCGGATCATGGCAGCCGCCGCAGTACCGGGTGGACTCGGGGCCGTTCTGCTCCGCCATCACCTTCTGCACCGTCTGGAAGAGGGGATCCATGGCCGAGTATCGGTGGGCGCTGGGCTTCCACTCGGCCAGGATCTCGGTGTGGCATCCGGCGGTTCCACAGCTCTCGGAGTTGGCCAGGGAGTCCGGATCCAGGGCTCCTCCGGTGTCGGTGACGGCCAGGCTGGGGGCGAAGGGCCGGTCTTCGCCGTAGAGGTAGTTGTAGTCCTCCGGAAGCTCGTTCTCGTACTCCGGACCCCCGTAGAGAGTGGCGAGGCCGAAGAGGGCCAGCACCCCTACCCCGGTGGCGACCACGGAGTGGATCGCGGCCCGGATCGCGGGCCGTCTCACCTTGGCCCACTTCTGCCGGACGAGGACCAGCCCGATGTGGCCCAGACCGGTCCCCAGGACCACGTAGGTCGAATAGAGATGGACGTTCCGCCACACTGGAGACATCTTGGTTCCGAAGAGGCCTTGCCAGGTCACGACCACGCCGGAGAGGGCACAGGCGAGGAGGGCCACTCCGCCCACGTATCCGAGGAGAACCGCGTCGGAGAGGTTGTAGCGCTTGTAGTCCCACCAGTGGATGAAGGTGTACCAGGTCAAGGGCACGAGGATCAGGAGCCCCACGACGGTGTGAAGCAGGAGCCCCCACTCCACGGTGGCGTGGAAGGGAGCAAAGGTCACCATCAGGCCGGTCACGCTCTCCAGGAGGAGAGCGGCCAGGGCCATTCGGGTCCACCAGGACGACCAGCCGGTTCGAATTTCGTGGTTGTTCGGCACGGGAAGCACCTCCGCGGGATCGGTTCGTCGAACCCCGTGGGAAAATGACTTTCTACGAACGCGGGATCGCATCCGCTTTTCTCCGTCCGGCTCTTTCAGAGCTCCCACGC
>JAWVZJ010000185.1:0-5749 GCA_033722255.1 Thermoanaerobaculia bacterium
GACTCCGATCACGTTCTATGGTGGCTCTTTCTGGCGTCGTTCCTGGAGACTGTCATCGTGCCGATCCCGATCGAGCTGATCCTCGTTCCCTATATGGTGGCGAACCGGGATCGCCTGATCCCGATCGCCACCGCGGTCACCCTCGGATGCATCACGGCCTCGATGCTGGGCTACGGCGTGGGCTTCTTCCTTTTCGAGACGGCGGGCGAATGGGTCATTCGAACCGCCGGCTGGGAGAGCGCCTACGCCTCCTATCAGGCCTTCTTCGAATCGCACGGCTTCTTCGCCGTGTTCGCGGTAGGAATCGTGCCGATCCCCTTTCAGGTGGCCATGCTGACCGCCGGGGCGGCGAGCTACCCGGTCTGGAAGTTCACCCTGGCCGCCACCCTGGCCCGGGGAATCCGCTACTTCGGGCTGGCGGGGATCGTGGCGCTCGTGGGCGATCGGGCCGAAGCGCTCTGGAAGCGCCATCGATGGGCGGCGATCGTGCTCCTCGTTGCTTTGCTTGGCGCCTTCTGGGGTCTGGCGCAGTGGCTCGGAAGCAGGATGCAGGACTCCATGGAAGAGGCCCGAGAGACGACCAAGCTCTCCCGGAGCATAGACTCCCTCCACGAGGTGATTCCGGACCATGGGGGGGGGTCGTGATGGAGATGAGCGTCCTGGAGATCGTCCTCCGGCTCCTGTTCGGCGTTTTCCTGGTGGGAGCCAATGCCTTTTTCGTGCTCACGGAGTTTGCTCTGACCCGGCTCCGATCCCTGGGTGAGGAGGTGACCGAAGACCATCCGGGCCTGGAGCGGGCCTGGCACATGACCGAGGAGCTGGAGATCTATCTGACGAGCTGCCAGCTCGGGATCACCGCCTCCAGCATCCTGCTGGGGGTCGTCGCCGAGCCCGCCGTCACCCATCTGATCGAGACTCCTCTGAGCGCGATCGGCCTTTCCCAGGGAATGATCCACGGCACCGCGGTGGTGCTGGCGGTCATCGCCATCAACCTGATCCACAAGATCTGGGGGGAGCAGGCACCGACCTACCTGGGGGTCGAGCGTCCCCGGGTCGCCGCCTACACGGCGCCGGTTCTCTACTGGTGGACGAAATCCCTCTACTACGTGATCATGGCGGGCGACGGCTTGGCCAAGTGGACTCTGGGGCTCTTCGGGGTCGAGATCGAGCGCTCCTGGACGAAGGCCGAGGCCGAGGAGGGAGAGGAGGGGGAGATCCGCTCCTTCGGGGATCTCAAACGACAGATGGGAGAGGTCCTCAGTCGAGGTCGGCTCTCCCCGGAGCGGCGGGAGGAGGTTCTCCGGGCCCTGGAGATCCAGGAGATCCCGGTTCGGGAGGTGATGGTTCCGCTGGAGGAGGTGGCGTTTCTCTCTACCGAGCGCTCCTTCGAAGAGAATCTGGAGGTCCTGCGAGAGGAGCAGCTCACGCGCTTTCCCCTGGTGGGTTCCGACCAGGAGGACTTCCGAGGCATCGTGTACGTCCCTGCCCTTGCTGCCCGCTTTCGGGAGCTCGATCGGGGTGAGATCGCCCTCGACGAGATCGCGGCCGAGCCCCTCACGGTGGACGGTGACTGCGAGGTGAGCCGCCTGATCGATCTCTTCCAGGAGGAGAGGCAGGAGCTGGCTCTGGTCCGGGTGGACGGCCGGCTGGCGGGCCTCGTGACCGCGACCGACGCCTTCGAGACCATCACCGGCGAGCTGGAAGACCCCCTGGATTAGGTGGCACCGTGGTGGATCACCGAGAAGAGAGCTCGTCCGGCCGTCACGGCCTCCTGACTCGTCCCGTGAAGGTGCCACGCTGGGTGGCTGCCCTGGTGATCCTGCTCATCGTGGCCCTCTTCTTCGTGGCCGGTTCGCTTCTCCAGGGCCGTTCGGCCCGGGTGGGCCCCATGGAGCTCGTCTCCTTCCGGGACCTGCTTCCCTCCATCGCCGGTGTGACCCAGGGCCGCATCGTCGATGGCAACTCGGTCGAGATCATCCAGGATGCGGAGTTCTTCGACCGGCTGATCGCCGACATCGATGCCGCGACGGAGACGGTTCATTTCGAGACCTTCGTCTGGTGGCGGGGCCGGGTCTGTCGCCGCCTGGCCGATGCCTTCGTCAGGGCGGCCGATCGAGGGGTGACCGTCCGGGTCCTCCTGGACGCCTGGGGAACCCGGCGCATGGCCGAGGATCTCCGGGGGTCGATGGAGGAGGCGGGAGTGTCGGTTCTCGCATACCATCCGATCCGTCCCGGGACGATCGGGGTGCTCAACAACCGTGACCACCGGAAACTGGCGATCGTCGATGGGCGGATCGGCTACGCCTTCGGGCACGGAACGGCCGAGGAATGGGACCGGGATGGAGGGTCGGATCCGTGGCAGGATACGGCCGTCCGTGTAGAGGGTCCTCTTGTCACCTCGCTCCAGACCGCGTTTCTGGACAACTGGATCCCTGTGTCCCGGGAGGTCCCGACTGGCAAGGCGGTCTTTCCGGAGCTCGAGCCGATGGGCTCCGTCCGGGGTCACGTGGTCATGAGCTCGGGGGCCGGGCCGTTCTCCCTGGTCAAGGTCCTCTACAAGCTTGCCATCGCATCTGCTCAGGAAGAGATCCTGATCCAGACACCCTACTTCGTCCCGGACTCCGCCGTGGTGGAGCTGCTGGTGGCCGCTGTGGATCGAGGGGTGCGGGTCCGTCTCATGGTTCCCGGTCCCGAGGTGATCGACAGCCGGCTCGTGTGCCACGCCAGCCACACCCGGTATGACGACCTCCTGGAGGGAGGGATCGAGATCCTCGAGTACCGCCCCTCGTTGCTGCACAAGAAAATCGTGGTGGTGGACCAGATCTGGTCCCACGTGGGCTCGACGAATTTCGACAGCCGGTCCCTCGAGATCAATGACGAGGTGAGCGTCGGCCTGATCGATCGAGGCGTGGCGGCGGTCCTGATCCGTGAATTCGAGCGCGACGCCCGACGCAGCAGGAGATTGGATCCCCGGACTTGGAGGCCCTCCTGGGCCCATCGCCTTCTGGACGCCTCGGCGGCGACTCTACAGGAGCAACTGTAGGGTAACGTTTCACCTCCCATCTGTACCGGAGAGTCCCTGGGGACTCGGACCGTGAATCACGGGCAACGCCCCCGGTCTCACCCGGAATCGGACCGAGTGCCCTTCGAACTTCTCCCCGTCCACGTGGAACCCTAGGCGGGGTCTCGACTCGATGTGCAGGTCTCGACACCGAATGAAGGCGATCCTCTCGTCCGGATCGGGATCGAGGTGGGAGCCGATCAGAACCCGGGCGCCCAGGACGGCGATGTCCAGCCCTCTGACGGCCCGGATCACGACACAATCGAGGGTGCCGTCGTCGAGAAAGGTATTAGGAGCGATCGGTGTGCCGCCGGCCACCCACCGTCCGTTGCACACGGCGACGACATGGGCTTCGAGCTCGAGTTCTTCTTGATCCGAGATGACTTGCACCCGATACGGCTCGAGCGCTGTCAAGGTCGTCGCCGTGGCACCGAAGTAAGCCAGGGGTCCCCAGATCTCCTTTCTCTTCGGGGTGATCTTCTCGTCGACCTTCTCCACCATCCCCCCGACGGCGACGAGGGTGGTGAATCCGTCCTCCACTGCCTGTCCGGCGAGCTCGGTGGCGTGCCCGGGACCGTCGGTCCTCCGGACTTCGGCCCGGTTCTGCAGGAAGTCGAGGATTCGGCTCTCCCGACCATTGCCGGCCCCTGGATTGAAGATCACGCAGGGGATCACGGGGGAATCCTCCAGAGGGATCGTTCCTCCTGCCTCGTGGCGATGGGGTCTCGCCAGCAGAATCTCACCCGGTGGATCTCTCTGCCGGTGGGCTGAACAGCGGGAGATCGGGAACCTCGGAGGTCCGCTCCTTTCCCGGCGGCCCGAAGGGCGATGTTCCTCTCACGCGGGAATCCCCCTCGAGCGCTACTGTCGAACCGTGTCAGACACGGGCGGGACGCGGAGATCCCAGGACCACCAGCAAGGCGTGAATGGCGCCCGGGAGCCAGGCCAGAAGCGTCAGGAGGATGTTGAGCAGAAGCGATCCGCCCAGTCCGCGTTCGAGGCCTACGGCTACCGGTGGGAGGAAGATGGCGAGAAGGATCATGAGAAGACGGGCCATGGTGTTTTCTCCTGGATCGATCGTGGGTCTGTTGAGGGGTGCGGACCGATCGGTCCGTTTCTCCTCACTTCAGTTGCCGCCTTCTTCGAGCAAGTTGCGTACCAGTCCGGCCCGGCGGTGATTCGGCCCTCGACCGCTGGTCGGAGCACGGGATCCGGGACGAGGCGCTCCGCGCCGAGGGTTGACCAGAGCTGTTCCTGTTGTCGCCGATTCCGTCAGGGTGTCCAAAGAGGCTCCGAGAGCCGAACCCGGATCGGGTTCGAGAGCGTGAGGATCTCCAGGGGTCGATCGGCACGGACCGGGCTACCGATGACGATCAGCGTGTACAGGTGGGCCGCCCGGACCTCGAGCTCCGTCGAAGCGGTCGACAGGCGAGCTCCTTGGAACCGAACCTCGACCGGACGGGTTCCCGGAGAGATACGCCGAGTTTCGCCGGTCCCAGCGTACGGGAGTTCGGACGCCATGTGGGTCCTCTCCTGTCCGGTCGGGATCGTCGCGGACAGGGGGACGACGCCCGGGGCGGCGTGAACTACCCGGAGGTAGCCACTTTCCGTATCTTTGCCCAGGGCATCTCGGAGAAGCTTCAACTGGAGGAGGCCTCCTCGGTCCACTCTCGCTTCCACCCCTCCGAATATTCTCTTCATCCGGTCCCGCCAGGTCGAGGGAAGATCCACGTTCGAAGAACCGAGGCCGAAGGCGATCAGGGTGTAGTACCCACCGGGATCGCACCCGAGACGCAGGCGGTCTAGCTCTCTTCCTCCGCTCGCGACCTTGGCCTCGTATCGTCCACCCGGGAGAGCCTGAAATTCCACCACCTCTCCGTAGCTCGTTTCGCTTCGGAGAGAAGGGGTGGAGACACCTCTGTGGGTGGGATTCACGGTGAAGCTCAGGGTTCCCAGGTTCGGCCCCGCATGAACCAGGCGAAGATGGCAGGAGCTCGCCACGGTAGAGCCCGTCGCTGGTGCTCCCGCCACCAGGAGCATCACGGCCAGGCGCACCGGGATCATCCTCTTCATTATGCCCCGTCCTCCGGGTCGTCGGTGGGGAGCCGACGCAAGACGGCAGGACGCCCGAATCCCGCGATCGTAGCGAAGACCAGGAACGCGACCAAAGGGAGAGGAGCGATCAACGACAGGCGCACGACCAGGACCGCGGCGATGATCCCGGCCAGTCCGATCCCGGTCCAGGGTATCCAGCGGTTCCTCTCCAGACGTGCCGCAGCGATCCAGTTCACGGCCGCGAAGGTGAAGAGGAAGGCGAGGCTGGCGGCCTCCACCAATGTGGAGAGGGAGCCGATCACCGCCAGGAGAGCGGCGAGCGTGCCCAGGATGATCACGGCTCGGTCGGGGATGTCCTGTTCGTTGCGATGATCGAACCAGGCGGGTAGCTCGCCGTCGTCGGCCACCCGCTTCGCCAGCTTGCTGGTGGAGAAGAGGGTGGAGTTGATGGCGGCCGCCGTGGCGAAGCCGGCCGCCACCGTGAGCACGCCTAGGCCCCACTGTCCCGCGGCGTCCCGGGCCGCGACAGCGAGTGCGACCTGCTTCTCGTCGATGATGGTCAGGGCACCGGACAGCATGGTGGCCCCCAGGTCCTAGAGGTACACGCCGACGACGAAGAGCACCGCCAGGAGC
>JAWVZJ010000186.1:0-5734 GCA_033722255.1 Thermoanaerobaculia bacterium
CCGGCTCTGGTTCTCGGACGGAACCCCGGAGAGCACTCACCTCCTGAAAGAGTTCGCCCGCCTCGGAGACTCGTCACAGGAAGCCTTCGGCGTACTGGAGCACGGTGTGGTCTTCACGGCCGAAGATCCGGGCTCCGGCTTCGACCTCTGGACCAGTGACGGTACCTCCTCGGGCACCCGGCCGATCGCCGATCTCCGTCCCGACGTGGCCTCCTCCGATCCCCGCCTGCTGGTGACCTCCAGGGGGAACCTCGTGGCGGCCACGGAGCCCGGCGCCACCGAGGAGCTCGTCCGGATCGATCCCGACGGCCGTCATACCCTCCTCCTGGATTCCTCCCATCCGAGAATCCTCGGGGAGTCCGGCGGCCGGGTCGTCTTTACCGAGGCTTCCGGGACCCTGGAGCCCCTGCAGATCGCCTCCGTAGACCCGGAGACGGAGGTCCGCACGGAGCTCCTGGTCACCGACGAGATCTTCGCGACGGCCTCCTCCCGGGGAATGCTCTTCCTGATCGTGGGAAGCACGATCGCCGGGTTCCCCGAGCCGTTTCCCACCGACCTCGCCCTCTGGGTCACCGACGGTACTCCGGAGGGGACCCTTCGCCTCGATTCGCCCGGGGAGGTCACGGTGGAGTTGACCCAGGACGTAGCGGAGAATCTGGCTCCGTGGCGGCACGGCGTGCTCTTCACGGGACACTCCCCGGACACGGGCGTCGAGCTCTGGCGTAGCGACGGAACCCCCGAGGGCACGGAGCTCTTCCACGACCTGGTACCGGGATCCGAGTCCTCCCGGGCGAGAGTGGTCGGCGTGGGTGAGGGCAGGATCTACCTCCTCGTGAGGGACGAAGACGGAGAGCTCGACCTGGGTGCCCTCGATCTCGGGACGGGTCTCTTCCGATCGACCGGCGTGGAGTCCGAGTTCGACGGCTTCGTGGGAACGCCGATCGCCGTACTCCGGGATCGTCTCCTCTGGTTCTCCGGGACGGAGCTGCGATCCCTGGGGCCGGAGGGGAACGGGGGCAGAGTGCTGGGTGAGTTCCAACGGGTCGGAGAGTCCTCGCCCCACGGCGGACGGATCCTCTTCTCCGCCGCCATCCCCGGTCGCGGCAGCGAGCTCTGGGTGACCGATGGGAGCCGGGCCGGGACCACCCTGGTGGCCGAGATCCAACCGGGCCTGGAGGGATCGGGACCGAGGAGCTTCTTCCAGGTAGAGGGCGGGGCCCTCTTCCGGGCCCGGACCGGAGGCCGGGGGAGCGAGCTCTGGTTCACCGACGGCACTCCCTCCGGAACCCGGGCCCTGCCCGAGGTCTCCTCGGGGCCCCTGGGAAGCGCGCCGACCTCGCTGCAGCTGCTCGGTGAGCAAGCGGTCTTCGCCGCCTACCGCCCCGACGTGGGCCGGGAGGTCTTCACCCTGGAACCGATCGGGGCGGATCTCGGGGCCTGCGTGCTCGACGACCAGATCCTCTGTCTGGGGGAGGGACGCTTCCGGGTCGAAGCCACCTGGCACGAGGCCGGCGAGTCTCCCACCCGGGCCCGGGCCGAGACGCTGACCGACGACACCGGATTCTTCTGGTTCTTCGACCCGGACAACCTGGAGATCGTGACCAAGATCCTGCGGGCTTGCCCGGTCAACGGGAGCTACTGGCTGTACGCCAGCGGGCTCACCGACGTGGGCGCCGCGCTGCGGATCCGGGACCTCCGGACCGGAGCGGTCACCACGTTCGAGAATCCTCCCGGACGACCGTTCGAGCTGATCCGGACCGACTCCCTCGCGAGCTGCCGCTGAAAGCCGTCGGACCTCGTCCCGGAACCGGCAGGGCGCTGGTCTCCGGGGATGGACGACTGCCGGGGATCCCGAGGGTCGACAACGGCTCCGGATCAGGAAGGAGAGGTCCGAGCTCCGCCACCGGATGCGGTACCTTTGGGCTCGAGGAAAGGAGGAGACCGTGGATCCCCGCATCGAACGACTGGCAGAAATCCTGATCGACCACTCCACCGAGCTCGGCGACGGCGATCATCTCTTGATCGAGGCGATCGACGCTCCCGACGAGATCGTGCTGGCTCTGATCCGGAAGGCCCGGGAGGCCGGCGGACATCCCCACGTCGGCCTCCGGCGGGGCCGGGTTCAGCGAGCCCTGGTGGAGGAAGCGGATGACGACGCTCTCGAGACCTGGAAGGCCTCGGACCTGGAGCGGATGAAGGCCATGGACGCCTACGTGGCGATCCGGGGCTCGGAGAACGTCAGCGAGATGGCCGGCATCCGCCAGGACCGAATGAAGGCCTACCAGCGCCTCTACGTCAAGCCGGTGCACCTGGAGGAGCGGGTCAACAACACCCGGTGGTGCGTCCTCCGATGGCCCACACCGTCCATGGCCCAGCTGGCGGAGACGGCCACGGAGGAGTTCGAGTCCTTCTTCTTCGACGTCTGCACCCTGGATTACGCCCGGATGTGCGAGGCGGCCGAAGCGTTGAAGGAACGGATGGAGGCCGCCGACGAGGTCCGCCTGAAGGGGCCGGGAGAGACCGACCTGACCTTCTCCACCCGGGAGATCCCCGCCGTCCCCTGCTGCGGCAAGAGGAACATCCCCGACGGCGAGTGCTTCACCGCCCCGGTCCGGGACTCGGCCCGGGGGGTCATCGAGTTCAACACCCCCACGATCTATCAGGGCGAATCGTTCCGGGACGTCCGCCTGCAGCTCGAGGACGGAGAGATCGTGTCCTGGTCCGCTGGAGACGGCGAGGAAAAGAACCTGGACGCGATCTTCACCGCCGACGAGGGGGCCCGGTGCATCGGAGAGTTCTCCATCGCCTTCAACCCCCACATCCGGCACGCGATGAAGGACATCCTCTTCGACGAGAAGATCGCGGGGTCGATCCACTTCACCCCGGGGAACGCCTACGAGGAGGCCGACAACGGGAACCGCTCCGAAATCCACTGGGATCTGGTGCTGATCCAGCGGCCGGAGTACGGCGGAGGAACGATCGAGCTCGACGGCGAGGTGATCCGCCGAGAAGGCCGGTTCGTGGTGCCCGACCTGGAGAGGCTGAATCCGGAGAACCTCGTCGAATAGCCAGGACGGTGGAGGATCTGGATCGCTCCCCCCGGCCGGTCCGCAATAGAGATCCGCAGGCAAGGGGCCTACGGGCCCCCTCCGCGGAAAACTCGCTGGCAGCGCCGGGCCGCCAACAGCTTCCGGTGCACGACACTCCTCAGTCGGGTGGCGGTCTCCTCCTCTCCCGACACCGCCAGGGCTCCGGCCACTTCCAGGAGCACGGAGAACCGATCGTAGACACTCGGGATCCGTCTCAGGGCAATCTCGACGGGGACCCCTGACGAGATCTCGGCTGCGGCCGTAAGAGCCCACCCGTCCAGACGACGGTTCTCGGCAGCAGGGAGGATCCGAGCCAGGAGGTCCGACCGGCCCAACCGGAGAGCGCAGGCGGCCCGGAACCACGAAAGCTCGGAGCTCTCGTCACGCGTCGGAGCGAGGCGGAGAACTCGAGCACAGTCCCCACCCGCCTGCAGATAGGCGTAGAGGGCTCTCTCCCGGCCCGTGGCCGCGGCGGGCCAAGCTTCCCGCCGAATCCGCGCCTCGAGCTCCCGATCCCGCCACTCAGGCGGCAACCGAACCATGAGACCCGGGGCGACCGTGACCGCTTCCGCCAGAAGCTCCCGGCGCACCTCCACCGGCGCCCCTCCGACCGCAGACCGTTCGGCGAGCCTGAGGAGAGCCTCGCCCCGCTCCATGTCCCGGACCGCCTCCCGGCTTCGCTCCAACCTCGGACGGGGCCAGAAGACGAGGAGCACGGCCGTGATCACGACCGCCAGGCACCACCCCCAGTTCGCCGAGCGCCATCGGCGTGGGTTCCGTACGAGCTCGAGGACCGACGCCAGACCCACCCCTGCGAGAGGGATCAACAGAATCTCCAGCAGACCCCGATGCCGGGCGCTCAGGTAGAAGCCCGCGATCGTGGTCACGGGGATCAGCAGGACGACCAGGAGAGGGAGAAAGTCCCGTCGGGATCGCGTCACGAGAGCCACCATCGACAGTGGAAGGAGAAACGCGATGCTCACCGGGGCGATCACAGCGAGCTCCTCCTCCACCACGGCCCCTCCCGGGAGATCCCATACCTGCCGGAGGGCAAAGAGATCTCGCAGCCGACGCATCGGCCGCTCCGAGGCCCGTAGCGGATTCCGGCGGAGCTCCTTCCACACGAGCCCGCGCCAAAACGATTCCGTCGCCACAGGAGAAAGGCACTCGCCGGTAATCCCTCGGGCCACCCAGCGATAGGCGGCGTGATGCAGATCGGGGCCGCGAGGAGCGGCCGCCACGGCAGCCTCCACCGATGACGGGTAGGCGGGGCCGTAGCCCCGGGCGTCGGCGGCGTTCCCCTGATGGAAGACCTGGCCCGGGCTCATCAGGACCCTCCACTGCCCAGGGGGCAGGGGTCCGAGCCAGAGGGCCAGTCCGATTCCCGAGATCCCCACCGCCACCGCAAGCGCCGCAAGGGACCGGCGGTTTCTATCCAGGGCCAGGAGGAAGACCGGCGCCATCAGGGCCGTGGGTCGGGCCAGGGCAGCCAGCCCGAAGCAGAGACCGGAGACCACGATTCGGGGGAGCCCCCCCTCGATCCTGTCTCCGGGCCAGGCGAGCACCCCCAGAAGGAGAAGTCCCGCGAGCCAGATTCCGGGCTCGAGGAGCACTCCCAGGACCACGGCCTGGTGGGCCAGGGCCGCGATCAATCCGGCCGCCAGGGCCGCAAGACGCCCATCCCAGCGGCCGGCGATTCCCGCCGCCCCCAGGCAGACCGCCACCCCCCAGACGGTCTGGATGGCCACCAGCGGAGCCGGTCCTTCGAGACCCACGGCGGCGAGACCGGTGGCGAGGGAGAGGTAGAGAGGGCTGAAGTCGAGAAGGCGCTCGACCGGCAATTCCCCGGTCCAGAGCAACCGGGCCGCGTCCGGGTACTTGGCGAGGAAAGGGAGATCCGGGGCGATGTGGAGGGCAAATCCCCTCACTCCGGCCGAGACTGCGACGATCGCAAGGACGAGGAGGCCTTCGCGGCCCCACCTCCACCCCGTCGGGGGAGGGAAATTTCTCGCGCTCAACCGTCCGTCTCCAAGGGGAAGCTCCCTGCGAATCCGAGGACGAGGGCCGAGGCGAAGGCCAGCCCGGGGACCGTGCCCGGCCCCTCGGCCAGGGCGGCAATGACAGCCAGATTCACCAAAACCGGGACGGTCCCGAGACCGTCGGAACGGAGGGGCCTCATGGTCCTCCCCGGGCGATCAGCCGGCTCTATCGCCACCGGCGCCGCCACAGACCCGAGGAATCGAGGCCGTCTCCACGGCGTCCTTCCGGACACTCCGGAGCTCCTCACAGGCCTCCGTCGCTCGATCGAGATCCCCACTCGCCGCCGCGGCCCGGGCCAGACCGGCCAGGGAGAGGGCCCGGCGGGGAGCCCGCTCCAGCGCGGTCTCGAACTTCTCCTTGGCGAGACCGGGTCGTCCGAGCTCCAGGAGGATCTCTCCCAAGAGCTCGTGGGAGGGCTTGACGATGTCCGGGGGCCCGTACTCCAGGGGACGGGACTCCTCCATCTCCGTCGCCTCCTCCAGCAACGAGACCGCCGCTTCGCTCCTTCCCTCGGCCAGTGCGAGCAGGGCCTGGAGCTCCCGCTCCAGGACCTCGATCTCCCGGAGGGTCTCCTCTGGAACGGCGCCCCCGGCCCGGGTCTCCGC
>JAWVZJ010000187.1:0-5683 GCA_033722255.1 Thermoanaerobaculia bacterium
CGTCTTCAAGACGAGCGACGGAGGCGAGACCTGGTCGAACGTCCTGAGCGCCGGGGAGTACACCGGGGCCAACGAGGTGGTCATGGATCCCTCGGATCCGGACACCCTCTACGCCGCACTGCACCAGCGCCATCGGACCGTGGCTGCCCTCATCAATGGGGGTCCGGAGTCCGGGATCCACAAGACCACCGACGGCGGCGAGAGCTGGCGCGAGCTCGAGAACGGGCTGCCGAAGGAGGACATGGGCCGGATCGGCCTGGCCGTCTCGCCCCAGGACCCCGGGGTCGTCTACGCCACCATCGAGCTGGCCCACCGCGAGGGAGGCTTCTACCGCTCCGCCGACGGGGGAGCGAGCTGGGAGAAGCGTTCCGACTATCTCTCGGGAGGCACCGGTCCCCACTACTATCAGGAGATCTTCGCGAGCCCCCACGAGCTGGACCGGGTCTACCAGATGGACGTCCGCCTCCACGTGACCGAGGACGGAGGCAAGACCTTCGAGACCGTGGGCCACGAGTTCAAGCACAGCGACAACCACGCCCTGGCCTTCGACCCGGACGATCCGAGCTATCTCCTCTCCGGGACCGACGGAGGACTCTACGAGAGCTGGGATCGGGGACAGACCTGGAAGTTCGTGGCCAATCTGCCCGTGACCCAGTTCTACAAGGTCGCCCTGGACAACGCCGAGCCCTTCTACCACATCTACGGCGGGACCCAGGACAACAACACCCAGGGGGGGCCGTCGGAGACGGGCAATGTGCACGGGATCCGGAACAGCGACTGGTTCGTGACCCTCTTCGGCGACGGACACCAGCCGGCGGTGGATCCGACGAATCCGAACATCGTCTACTCCGAGTGGCAGCAGGGAAACCTGGTCCGCCACGACCGGAAGACGGGCGAGATCGTGTACATCAAGCCCCAGCCGGAGCCCGGAGATCCCCCGGAGCGGTTCAACTGGGATTCACCGATCCTGATCAGTCCCCACGATCCCGCCCGGCTGTACTACGCCAGCCAGAGGGTCTGGCGGAGCGACGACCGAGGAGACTCCTGGACGCCGGTCAGCGGCGACCTGACCCGGAACCAGGACCGGCTGGTGATGCCCCTGATGGGCAGGATCTGGAGCTACGACGCGGTCTGGGATCTCTGGGCCATGTCCAACTACGCCACCATCACCTCCCTGGCCGAGTCCCCGCTCCAGGAGGGACTTTTGTACGTCGGGACCGACGACGGTCTGGTCCAGGTTTCCGAGGACGGTGGCGAGACCTGGCGGAAGATCGACACGGCGGACATTTCGGGGGTGCCGGAGATGGCCTTCGTCAACGACATCAAGGCCGACCTTCACGACGCGGATACCGTCTACGTGGCCTTCGACGCCCACAAGCAGGGGGATTTCGCCCCCTATCTGGTCAAGAGCACGGACCGGGGACGGTCCTGGAAGAGCATCGCGGGGAACCTGCCGGATCGCCACCTGGTGTGGCGGACGGTCCAGGACCACGAGAACCCGGAGCTCTTCTTCGCGGCCACCGAATTCGGGATCTTCTTCACCCTGGACGGGGGCGAGAAATGGATCGAGCTGAACGGGGGAGTCCCCACCATCGCCTTCCGGGACCTGGCCATCCAGCGACGGGAGAACGACCTGGTCGGAGCCTCCTTCGGTCGGGGTTTCTACGTCTTCGACGACTACAGCCTCCTCAGGAACCTCTCGAAGGAGGTCCTGGAGCGGGAGGTGGAGCTCTTCCCCGTGGCCGACGCTGGGTGGTACGTGCCTCGTCGGCCCCTGGGCTTCTCGGAGAAGGCCTCCCAGGGCGACGCCTTTTTCACGGCGCCGAATCCCCCCTTCGGAGCCGTGGTCACCTACTACCTGAAGGAGGAGCTCCAGACCCGGAAGGAGGCCCGGAGGGAGCAGGAGAAGAAGGTCCAGGAGGAGGGCGGCGACAACCCCTATCCGGGCTGGACCGAGCTCGAGCTCGAGGCCCGGGAGGAGGAGCCGGCGATCCTGCTCACGGTGCAAGACGAGGAGGGGCAGGTGGTCCGGCGGCTGACGGGGCCGGTCACGAAGGGCTTCCACCGGGTGGCCTGGGATTTGCGGTATCCGGTCCCCGACGCGGTTACCTCCCCCGAGCCACCCCAGGAGGAGGGATTCCTCGACGATTCCGGGGGATTCCTGGCCGCCCCGGGCACCTACACGGTGTCTCTGGCCAAGCGGGTCCGGGGCGAGGTCATCGACCTGGGGCTCGAGCAGAGTTTTCGGGTCGTGCCCATGACCGAGGGGACCCTGGACGGGGCGACCCCGGCCGAGCGGACCGCCTTCGTGGAGCGTCTCGGCGAGGCCCTGCGGGTCGCCAACGGCATCGACGCCAAGATGGACGAGCTCCAGAACCGGATCGGGAGCATCGAGCGGGCCCTGATGCACTCCACGGTCTCCGGCCCGGAGCTGGACCAACGGGTCCGGGAGATGGGGGATCGCCTCGCCGACCATCGGAAAACCCTCCAGGGACATCCGGTGAAGCAACAGATCGGGGAGCCGACCAAGCCCGGTGTGATGAACCGGCTCCAGGTGGCCGTCATCGGTAACCGGTTCTCCCTCTACGGTCCCACTGCGACGCACCTGCGGAGCGTGGAGATCGCCGAAGGGCAGCTCGAGGAGCTCGGGACCGGCCTCGAGTCCCTGGAAGGGGACCTCGCGGCTCTGGAGGAGGAGCTCGAGGAGGCGGAGGTTCCCTGGACCCCGGGCCGGGACGTGCCGGAGGAGGGAGCCCTCGATCGGTAGAGGCGGAAGCCCGGGACCGGGTTCGCTACACCGGCGAGAGGCGTGGGAGACCGCGGATCCCTGGCCTCCATCTCCGAGAAACCGTGTCGTGTCGATCCCCGGCGTAGGTCTGTGGCGAATGCCGGCGGGTTCCGGCCGTGGCCTCTCCACGGTCCGGGCGTTCGGACTCGGTCTGCTGGCACTGACCGCCCTGGCCTGTAGCCGAGGACCAGATCCGGTGGCTCCGGACGTCCTTCTGGTGACGGTCGACACTCTCCGGTCCGATTTCGTCGGGGTCTACGGCGGACCGGGAGACACGACACCCAACCTCGACGCCTGGGCCGCCGGAGCGGTGGTCTTCGACCGGGCCGTGGCCGCCAGCAGTCGGACGGTCCCCTCCCACGCGAGCATCCTCACGTCGCGGTTCGTGAACGAGCATTCCGTGGGCTTCGAGAACGGCAGCACCCGGCTGGGGGAGGTGGAGACGCTGGCCACCGACCTTCGGAACGCCGGGTACGATACCGCCGCCTTCGTGAGCAACTTCGTCCTGGACGCCCGGGTGGGGCTGGATCGGGGGTTCGAGCTCTACGACGATCGGCTTCCCGACGCGGAGCTCAACCGACCCTACATGTTCGAGCGGCGGGCGGAGGACACGACGCAGGCCGCGGCCGAGTGGCTCGTCGCCCGCGGTCCGCGGCCCTACTTCCTCTGGGTCCACTACCAGGATCCCCACGGTCCCTACACGCCACCGGAACCTTTCGACCGGGTCTTCGACCTCGCGCCCTGGCCCGGGGATCGGCTACTCCCGGTGCTGGACGGGCAGGCGGGGGAGGGGGGTATCCCCGCTTATCAGCTCCTGGAAGGTACGCGGCGACCCTCGGACTATCGGAGCCGGTACGCCGGGGAGATCCGGTACTTCGACACTTCCTTGGGAAGGCTCCTGAAGGTTATTCGAGGGCAGGGGAGGGACCGACCCCTGGTGACACTGTTGACCGCGGATCACGGCGAGAGTCTGGGAGAGGAGGGCCATTACTTCTCCCATGGGCACGGGACGACTCCGGAGCAGAGTTGGGTGCCTTTCGTCCTCGCGGCTCCGGATCTCTCTCCCGGCCGGTCCGGGCTGCTGGTGAGCCACGTGGACGTGCGTCCCACGGTCCTGGACCTTGCGGGCTTGGAGGTGCCGGAGGAGGCGAGCGGACTCGTCCTGACCCGGTTCCTCGGGGACAGATCGGAGAGGCCGGACCGGACGGTCTACTGTGACGTGGGACTCGAGGTCGGTGCCTTTTCCGGAGACGCCTTCGTGCGGATCCGGGCCCCGAAGCCGGAGGAGGATCGCCCGGAGTTGGGCTCTTTCCTCTGGGAGGACACGAGCTGGAGGCCGACAGCCCCGCGAGCGGACCTGGCCAGGGCCGTGGGGTCCTATCTCCGTCGTCGGGTTCCGCACCTTCCGGCCTCTCCCCTCGACGAGGCCGGACGGGAGAAGCTCCGGGCCCTGGGTTACCTCGAATAATCGGTGTCCCGCCGATCCCGTCCGGCGAGGGCCATCCAGGATCGCCGAACGATCGCCCACCACCCGAGGCATGCGCCCGGCATCCGATGGCTAGCCCGGCTCGAGGCTTCGGTCCCGGACTTCCTCCGAGGTCAGACCGTAAAGGGGAGGGGTCGAGATTCCCAGCGTGCCGAGATAGACGTAGAGTTGTCCCCGATGGTGTACCTCGTGCTCCACCATGGCCCGGAGCCACTTCCAGGTACGGAGCTCGGCTCCCCCGGGAGTCTCGCACGGGCGCTGGAGATCCTCGGGACCGAGCTCACCGAAGATCGAGAGGGCCTCCCGGTGCATCCGTTCCAGGTAGTCGAAGACTTCGTCGCGACCGTCGGCCAGCTCTCGACCGTGTCCCGGATACCGGCTCGGATTTCCCTGGACGTTCTCCGCGAACATCCAGCGTTCGATCGCAGCCAGATGGCGGAGTATGTCGCCGAAGGTGAACTTGGATTTGTCGTACCCCCACTCGAGCCGCTCGGCCGGGATCTGCTCGGCGACCCGGAGGGTCCGCTTCCGTATCCGCTTCCAGTAGTGGAGAAACGGGCCGATCTCACGGATCTCCACGAGGCCCCTTCCTCAGCTGGACCCCACGGCCCGGAGCCGAACGGCCGAAGTTCCCCGTGGGAAGGGTCCGAGTGAATCCAGGAAGCTGAGCATGACCCTGGGGACCGAGCGTCTCGGCTCTGCGGAATCAGAGGGCCCGAACGGGAGGAAGGTACCGTTCCGGACGAGGAATCTCGCCCTGTCGGTGTCGATCGGTGGAGGCCCTCCGCGCCTTCTGGCGGGGGCTCCGCACCCTTCCTGTTCCGACCGGAGAGGATGCCGCGTCGAATCTTCCCGAGCCGTCTCCAGAGGGGTCCGGGAGGCTTCCTGGTCAGGCTCGAGGACGGGAACCCCGGACGATATCCATAGCCCGGAGGGCCGGGGCGCTCCTCCGGGCCCCGGTCCATGGGCTTGTTCCCTCACTCCTCCTCGAGGTGCTTCTCGGCGGAGGGACGGAGCGTGGCCCAGATGAAATCGTGGATGTCCAGGAAGTCCCGGGGGGAGTAGCCCTCTTCCTCCAGCCGCTCCCAGGTCTGCTTCGAGATCCGCAGGAAGTTCTGGTAGGCGGTGCGCTTCGGGCGGCGGGAGTACAGACGACTCGGGCCGAAGATGGCGGCCTCCCGCCGGAAGGCGCTCTGGCGGACACAGACGTGATCCCTGGGATGAACCAGGGCCGGGAGGGCCGTCACAAGCCGCCAGGAGGGCCTCTTCTCGAGGCCGGCCTTCAGGGCCCGGAGCCAGTCCCGGAACCGGGTGCCGAAGCGAATGTCTCCGTAGAGGAGATCCCGAAGGGCCTCGCCAGCGGCCTCCCGCTGCTCTCCCTCGAGCTCGTCGAGCTGCTTCACCCGTCC
>JAWVZJ010000188.1:0-5613 GCA_033722255.1 Thermoanaerobaculia bacterium
CACGCCGTCGGCGCGGGTGCCCCGGCGGCGCGCAGATGTGCACAGGCGCGGGCCCACGGTCAAAGTTCTCATAGCCCGCGCCGTCCCCTGACGGTCCCGCTCTCGGACCCGAAGGGCCGGCCCCAGACCATCAATTGGTCGACCTTCCGATTCTCATCCTCACGGGTGCGCCGAGCAACGCGAGGTGCATGTCGGGCTGCTAACATCCGGGGGCTCATGGGCGAGGCCGTATCGAAGTTCGGGAAGGTCCTGGTCGCCAATCGGGGGGAGATCGCCGTCCGGGTGATCCGAGCCCTGGCGGAGGAGGGCATCACCAGCGCCGTGATCTACTCCGAGCCCGACCGCGCGGGTCTGCCGGTGCTGTTGGCGGACGAGGCGTATCCCATCGGCCCTGCGCCCTCGCGGGAGAGCTACCTGCGGGGAGACCGGATCGTGGAGCTGGCCCGGGAGATCGGAGCCGATGCCGTGCATCCCGGCTACGGATTCCTGGCCGAAAACGCCGGGTTCGCCCGGAGCTGCCGAGAGGCGGGGATCCGGTTCATCGGCCCTGACGGCGACGCCATCGCCACCATGGGTTCGAAGACCGAGAGCCGACGCCTGATGCGGGAATCCGGGGTGCCGGTGGTGCCGGGAGGAGAGGATCCACTGCCGAATCTGGAGCGGGCCAGGAGCGCGGCGGAGGAGATCGGCTACCCCGTCATGCTGAAGGCCGCCGCCGGGGGTGGGGGGAAGGGGATGCGGAGGGTCGACTCCGCCGAGGACCTCCCAGGTGCCTTCCGATCCGCCCGCTCGGAGGCCAGCTCGAGCTTCGGGAACGACGCAGTCTACGTCGAGAAGTACCTGGTGCGGCCCCGGCACGTGGAGATCCAGGTCCTGGGAGATGGCCACGGCACGGTGGTCTCCCTCGGCGAGCGGGAGTGCTCGTTGCAGCGTCGACATCAGAAGGTGGTGGAGGAGGCGCCGTCTCCGGTGGTGGACGCCGACCTCCGACGCAGGATGGGCGCGGCGGCGGTCCGGGCCGCGGAGGCCGTGGGATACACCAATGCCGGGACCGTGGAGTTCCTCCTGGACCGGGAGGGGGAGTTCTACTTCCTCGAGATGAACACCCGGATCCAGGTGGAGCACCCGGTGACGGAGATGGTCACGGGGTTGGATCTGGTCCGGGCCCAGCTCCATGTGGCCCGGGGAGGGTGCATCCCGGAGCGATTTCGCGGGGTGAGCCCCCGGGGCCATGCCCTCGAGGTCCGGCTCTACGCCGAGGACGCTTCCCGGAACTTTGCCCCCGCTCCGGGACGGATCCGTCATCTTCGATGGCCAGAGGGGCCGGGCGTCCGGAACGACTGCGGCGTGTACGAGGGCTCGGAGGTCACGGTCCACTACGATCCGATGCTCGGGAAGCTCATCGTGTGGGGAGCGGACCGGACGCAGGCCCTGGAGCGTTTGGAGAGGGCTCTCCGAGAGCTCCGGATCGAGGGAATCTCGACCACGGTGCCCCTCTTCCGGGCCCTGCTCCGGGACCAGGACTTCCTCCACGGCCACCTCGACATCGAGATGCTGGATCGGAAGCTCCGGGAGGGGGAGCTGGAGGTCGCGGGGGAGGATTCGGGCCGGGATCTGCCCTTCCTGGCCGCCGCCATCGCCCACTTCCGACACTCCCGGCGCTCCGTGCTGAAGGGGACCCCCTCGGGGCCTCTCCGCTCGAGCTGGGCCCGGAGGGGCCGGGAGCGTTCGCTGAGGGGGAGCGATTGGAGCTGATCGTCACCGTGGCTGGTCGGGAGGAGCGGGTCCGGATCGAGGAGCGGGCCGGGGACGACTTCGAGATCCGGGTCGGGACGACGATCTACGAGGTGGATGCCGTCTCCACCGGCCCCCATCGCCTCAGCCTCCGGACCGAGGGTCGCCAGTTCGAAGTCTCGGTCTCCCCCGGGGCCGACGGCGTCTACCGGGTGGGAAGCCGTCGGGGCAGCGACGAGGTGCGGGTCATGGATCCCCTCACCCACCTGGCGGAGGAAGCCGGTCCCGGAGCCGGCGGCCCGAGGGTCGAGGCGATCACGGCGTACATGCCGGGTCGGGTCGTGACCGTCCTCGTCGAGGAGGGCCAGGAGGTGGAGACCGGAGAGGGGCTCGTGGTCCTGGAGGCCATGAAGATGGAGAACGAGATCCAGGCCGACCATCCGGCCACGGTCCGGCGGATTTGCGTCCAGGAGGGTCAGGCCGTGGAGGGCGGGGACGTTCTCCTGGAGCTGGTCTGACCTCGGCCCCCCTGATCGAAAGGACGACGAAAGACGTGCTGCCCCGGAGACGTTGATTTTCGGAATCTCTCGGTCGGAGGGAACAACCGAAGAGGGTTGTTTCAGTCGGAGCCGTCGAGGCGCGCCAAGGCCGCTTCTTTCACCGCCTCGACCCCGATCTCCTTCAAGCATTTGTGATGGAGCAGGGGACAGTGTCTCCGGAAACAGGGGGAGCACCAGCGATCGGTGTAGAGGACCCGATGGTCCGGTCCGGCGGGAGAGGTTCGATCCGGGTCGGTGGGTCCGAAGAGGGCCACGCAGGGGACCCCCAGGGCCGCGGCGAGATGCATGGGTCCCGAGTCGTTGGTAACGAGGACGTCCAGATGGCACAGGACCGCGGCGAGCCCGGCCAGGTCGAGTTCCGGACCCACCAGGGGATGAATCCGTCCGGTCTCCTCGTGGATCCGGACTCCCAGCCAGACCTCGTCGGGTCCTCCCAGGATCACCTGCCGAGTTTCGGGACGAGCCCGACGAAGAGCTCCCGAAAGCTCGGCGAAGCGACGCCAGGGCCATCGCTTGGAGGGACCGTACTCTGCCCCGGGGAACAGTCCCACCAGCGGAGATTCCGGATCCAAACCGGCTCGCTCCAGCCGCTCCGAGCCCCGTCGGCGGCGAGCCTCGGAGACCGGGAGCTCCGGAATCCAGTCCCTCGGGAGGGGGACGTCCATGGCCTCCAGGAGCTCCCGGTAGTCCCGGATCTGGGGCCGGTCCCGATCGGGTCGGGGAACGGCGGGGGAGAGGAGCAACGAACGGAAGTTTCCCGCGTATCCCCAGCGGTGGGGGATTCGGGCCCGGGCCGGGATCCAGGCGGAGCGGAAGGAGTTGGGGAGGATCACCGCCTCGTTGCACCGAGCCTCCCGGACCCGCCGGATGGTCTCTCCCTGGTTCTCGGCTCCGGGGATCGCTTCGGACACGGCGGGGACCAGCTCCAGGAGAGGGGCGAGGTGGGGCTTGGCCAGGACGATCACCTCCCGCTCCGTCGCCGCCAGCGCTTCCAGGACGGGGAGGGCCATGACCGTGTCGCCGACCCAGTTCGGGGAGTAGACCAGGGAGCGAATCAATCGAGCCTCCATCGCCGGTGCATCCAGAGCCATTGCTCCGGATGTCGGCGAATCTCGGATTCGAACACTCCGAGGACCCTCCGGGTCCACCGGAGAACCGCGTCGTTCTCGGTCTCGTCGTCCCGACGCCGGATCCGGATCGGGGGGTGGATCTCCATCCGGTAGCGCCCCCCGGGCCGGGGATAGGCGAAGACCGGAACCCCGGTGGCTCCCGTCCGGAGAGCCGCCTTGGCGGGCAGAAGCGTGGTCAGGGCCTGGTGGCCGAAGAACGGGACCCGGACCCCTCCCTGGCCGGGCCGGACCCTCTGATCCATCACGATCCCCACCCTGCCCTCGTTCCGGAGGACGCGGAACACGCCCCGGGCGGCGCCCTTTTTGTCCAGGACCCTCTGACCGAAGCGCTCCCGCTCCCGGAGCATCGGCTCCCAGATCAGGGGATTGTTGAAGGGGCGGGCGACGAGATGGACCGGTCCCCGATAGAGCCCCAGGACGTGGGCGGCGATCTCCCAGTTCCCGAGGTGGGCGGAGAGGTAGAGGATCCCTCCCCCGTCCTCCTCGGCCCGGTCCATGTTCTCCCATCCCTGGAGGCTCAGCCGTCGGCAGAGATCCACCGCGTCGAAGCGTCCGAAAGAGACCAGGTCGAAGACCATGGAGCCGAAGTGGCGGAAGCACGCCCGGGAAATCCGTCGTCGTCTCCGCTTCGGCCAAGCCGGGAAGGCCCGCCGGAGATTCCGATCCACGATCTTCCGGTACGAGGGACTCGAGAGCCAGGCCAGGGTCCCGAGGCTCCCACCCAGAGGCCGGGCGGTGCTGTGGGGCAGGGCCCGCAGGGTACCCCGAGCCAGCCGGAAGAGGAACCATTCGAGGCGGTGTCGGAGACGGCTCATGGACCCTTTCCCGCCGCCGGAGCGAGCTCGAGTCGCCCCCGGAGCCAGTCCCAGAAACCGTCCTCGATCTCGGCCCGGACCGGAAGCACTGCCAAGAGCGAACCCAGGCGTCCCTCGAGCTTCGCTCGATCCTTGTCGGTGGTCAGGACCAGCTCGGCGTCGCTCCCCTCGAGCCGGGATCGAATCCGCTCGATGCTCCTCTCGGGGTAACGATGGTGGTCCGGGAAGCGGAGGTGATCGACGATCTCGAGGCCGATCGTCCGGGCGGATTCGGCGACCCTCTCGGGGCGGGCGATGCCCGTGACCAGGAGGACCCGGGTGCCGTCCGGCACGGCCTCACCCTTGTCGGTCCGGGGCGTCCCCTCCCCGATGGGGGCCGCGAAGCTGCGTCCCTCGAATCCGAAGCCCGCCATTCCGCTTCCCACCGTTTCGGCCACGGTGGCATCGGTGTCGGCTCCCGTCACCAGAAGGGCGTCTGCCCGGCGAGACGATTCCAGGGGCTCCCGGAGCCGCCCCCGGGGAGGAAGCCGGGCTCCGCCCCAGGGGTCCTCTGCCGGGATCGCCAGGAGATCGAGATCCCGATCGAGGGCCAGGTGGGAGAAGCCGTCGTCCAGGAGGAAGAGCTCCCGGTCGGAGGCGAGCTCCAGAGCGAGCCGTCCGGCGTCGGCGCGGCGCTCGGACACCACGATCACGACTCCCGGGAGCTCCCTGGCCAGGAGGAAGGGCTCGTCGCCGGCCTCCCGGAGCGGGACCTCGGGTCCCGCTCCTCGGCTGACGATCAGGGGACCCCGGGTGGAGCGTCCGTAGCCCCGGGACAGGATCGCCACCCGGAGGCCGTCGTCTCGGAGACGGCTGGCCATCGTCGCCACCAGGGGGGTCTTCCCGGTGCCCCCCCAGTGGAGGTTCCCGATGCTCACGACCGGCCGGGGAAGCTGCCGGGCCCGCTTCCGGTACCAGGACCGGCGGATCCGGTGGACGAATCGCCACAGGCGATGGATCGGTCCCCGGGGAGGAGCCGGAGGAGCGGGGGGGGTCACGGCCACCCTTCGAGGAGGTTGAGAGTGCGCTGGAGGGAGCCCTGGTTCTCCTCCACCAGATGACGTCCCCGCCGTCCGAGCTCCCGGGCCGCAGTGGGCTCGGAGAGCCAGCGGTCCCAGGCGGCGGCTAGATCTCCAGGGTCCCGGACCCGGAGCCAGGCGTCCCGGCGGTCGAACTGGCTCGCCATGTCCCGGAAGTTCTCCATCGAGGGTCCGACGGCGACGGGAGTGCCGAAGCGGGCCGGTTCCAGGGGGTTGTGGCCTCCGGTCTCCACCAGGGTTCCTCCGACGAAGGCGCCGGCGGCGTACCGGTAGACGTCGGCGAGCTCGCCGAGAC
>JAWVZJ010000189.1:0-5612 GCA_033722255.1 Thermoanaerobaculia bacterium
GGCAAAATCGCTCGCCTGGAATCCATCCAGCCGATCGGCGTCGAGGCCTTCCACCCAATCCGTCGAAGAGACCGCAAGGGGGGGACCCGACGTCGCCGTGGAGATCAGTTGGCCACCGGCTCGGAGGTCTTCGTCGACCTCCAGATCTCCGGCCTGGCTCGCGACGGGACCGAGCAGGCCGACGGCGAGAGCTCCGAGGAGTATCTTGCGCATCAGTTTCTCCCTTCGATCGGATTTTCGATCAGAACACCGGACACCGTACCACGCGTCACACCAGCCCCAAGAGAAGGGCCGGGGAATCGCCGTGGGCCTCGTCCGGCCGAGGGAGGCTAGGAGCCAACTCAATTCCCATCCAACCGTTCCAGCACCTCCCGGTACTCCTCCCGGTAGAGCTCGGGGCCCAGGGGCGTGTACACTCTCCGGGCCTCGAGCCAGGCCTGCCGAGCCTCCTCCAGTCGGCCCGCGGACGCGTGGAGATCCCCGAGCTCGCGGTAGATCCGACCCAGGGAGGACCTCCAGCGGGCGTTGGCCGGATCGAGCTCCAGGAGACCTCGGCCGATCTCCACCGCTTCCCCGAGAAGTCTCTCGGCGGATCTCTCGTCTCCGAGGGCGGTTCGGACCCGGGCCAGGTCGAAGAGGGCCTGGCTCAGGTGCATCCTGTGACCTGTGTCCTGGGGGTCATCGGCGACGATCTCTCGATCGAGGGAAAGGGCCTCTTCGAAGGCGGCCTCCGCTTCCAGGAGGTCCCCTTCCTCCTCCCGGATCGTGCCCAGGCGGTGGAAGCTCCGGGCCAGCGTACTCCGGTAGGCGGTGTCTCCGGGTTCCTCGGCAACCAGAGTCCGGCTGGCCGCCAGTGCCTCTCGATAGGCCTCCATGGCTCGACCCGGCTGGCCCGCTTCCTGATAGAGGCCCCCCAGATCGTCCCAGGCGTCGGCCAGGACCTCGCGGCTCGACAGTTCCGCCGGCTGGAGCTGCTCCAGTCGCCGGGCAAGCCTCAGGGACTCCTGGAAGGCGGATTCCGCTTCCTCCAGCCTTCCCTGCATCTGGAGCACGTCTCCCAGATCGTCCCAGGTCTTCCCGAGGTTTCTCACGTACCGGGGGTCCGCCGGATCCTCCGCCACCAGCTCCCGGGCGAGAGCCAGGACCCGCCGGTAGCTCTCCTCGGCCTCCTCCCAGTGGCCCTCGAGCTCCAGGACCTGCCCGATGGTCCGGAGAGCCAGGCAGTGACGGTAGTTCCGCTCCGCCGAGCGCATCTCCAGCGGAACCTCCTGGTAGTACCGCCGGGCCTCGTCCGCCACCTGGTCCAGGAGATCGAGACGGCCGAGGGGACGGAGACGCTCCAGGAGGTCTTCGAGCATGAAGGCGGTGAGACCCTCGGCCTCGGCCCAGGCCCGCTCCGCCCGCTCCGCCTCCACCCGGGCCCGGTGGACCTGCCAGGCCAGAAGTCCCGAGAGAAACGTCAGGACGATCAGGGCCCCCGCCACCAGGCCCTTCCGGACTCTCCGCCGGGGCTTCTCCCGTATCCAGCGGAGCCGTTCCCGGGCATCCGTCGCCGAGGGCCGTGCTCCGGGGGCCTTTGCCTTCATCCGCTCGATCAGGGACCGGAGATCGGGGTCTACGCCGGACACCGGCTCCGATTCCCCTCTGCGAACCCGCTCCAGGCGGGAGGGCAGGGGTTCCGAGCTCTCGGGTCTCGATTCCCCGAAGAGCTCCTGGAAGACCAGTCCCAGGGAGTAGACGTCGCTGGCCGGCGTCACGGGCTCTCCTCGAGCCTGCTCCGGGCTCATGTAGTCCACAGTTCCCGTCACCCATCCCTGTTGGGTCTGGAAGTCTCTTCCCGATCCGGACCGGAACGGCCGCCGTGGCCAATCCGGGCGAGGATGGACCTCCGTCAGGTCCGTCTCCCGGGTAGCCCGGGCCAGGCCGAAATCCAGGACCTTCACCTTTCCCCCAGGAGTGACCATCACGTTCTCGGGCTTCAGGTCCCGGTGCACGATCTCCTGCCCGTGGGCTGCCGCCACCGCGGCCAGGATCTGATCCGCCACCTCCCACCGCTTCTCTTCCTCGAGCCCGCTGCGCATCAGGTCCCGGAGGGTCTTTCCCTCCACGAGCTCCAGGACGATGAGATCGAGCCCGTCCTGCTCCACGTAGTCGTGGATCTGGCAGATGTTCGGATGCGACAGGCGGGAGAGGATCTGGGCCTCCCGAAGGAAGCGGGCCCGGTTCTGCTCGTCCAGGCGATCCGGGCCCTCCAGTGCCTTCAGCGCCACCCTCCGATCGAGCTTCCCGTGGAGGGCCTCGTAGACGGAGCCCATACCACCTTCGCCCAGGTAGTCCAAGACCCGAAACGGGCCGATGCGGCGTCCGACGAGATCCAATTCTTCGTCTCCGGTCGCCACGGAGGATACCTCGTCTCGAGACGGATTCCCCCCACAGGGCTGGATGGGAAGGGATTGGAGCACTCGAGATTCTCCGCGAAAGCTCCGATGACGGGCCGACGATCGGACCCACGGAGCCGGCCGACTCACGACTCTCGGTCAGCGTGGCCACTCGTCGAACATGCCTCCACGCCCACACGACTCGGTCGACCACATCTGTGCGCTGGTGGTCGAAGACGGAAGGGCCCTGTCCACCGGATGGTGCCGGAGGTGGGATTCGAACCCACACGCCCTCGCGGGCAACGGATTTTGAGTCCGTCGCGTCTGCCGTTCCGCCACTCCGGCCGGTTCCGGGATGGTAGGGCGGGTCCGGGGCCCTGTCAATCGGCCGCCGCGCGCGGCGGAACCTGCAGGGATCGTTCTCCCGCGGAAGGACATCCGGGGGACGTCGAAGGGGGACCAGGCGAAAAAGTGGCCGGGGCGTGTGCCCCGGCCTGATCCAATCCCGTCGAGAGGTTTGTTGTCCTCGATCAGAAGGAGTCTCTCGTCCCGGATCGTCCGGGCCTCCTCCTGTCATGAGGGAGGGTACGGTGCGTGCTCTTTCCCTGCCTACACCCGGCCGGGTAGTCGCTCCCACTACCCATGCAGGCGGGATCTCCCGCCCTTCTCTTCCAAGACTACCGCCGACATCCGGCCTCGACTCCGCCAGGAGCTCTCCTCCCCTCCATCCCGGGCCCGGCCAGCCCCCCTTGGCGTCAGCGATCTACGGCCACTGGTCGATCTCCGGTCGACCCGGGCCGTGTGGCGGGTTCCGCCTCAGAAGCGAGAGAAGCCCTCCGAGATGAAATGGGGCGGCAGGTAGGAGGCGAAGAAGGGACCGTAGGCCACGAGGATCAGGACCACCGCCACCACCACCCAGATCCAGAGCCGATCCATCTTCGGCTCCCAGCCGGAGGTCTTGGGAGCTGTGACCGTCTCGGACCAGGGGATGTCGTCCGGGCCCTCTCCCTTCCGGCCGACCAGGATGGTCATCCCGATGACGACGAAGAAGAGGAAGATCCCCAGGAACATGAGGCTCCCCCCGATGCCGGTCAGGATGCCCCCGAGGTCCCAGGCGGAGTCGTCGTACGAGGCCTGGGCCCGGTAGATTCTCCTGGGCATACCCTCCAGACCGGCGGAGATCATCCCCCGGGCGAAGATCAGGACGCCGACGGTGTAGACCCAGGAGGAGGCCACGGCCAGCTCCCTGCCCCAGAGCTTGCGCCCCGTCAGATAGGGCACCATCCAGTAGGCGACTCCCACCAGGGTCAGGGCCACGGCGCTTCCCACGGTCATGTGGAAGTGGCCCGGCACCCAGGTGGTGTTGTGGATCACCTGGTTCATGGTGAAGCTGGCGTTGATCAGACCCGTGATCCCGCCGAAGACGAAGGTGATCATGGCCAGGACCTGAGCCGTGACCGAGGGGTCGTCCCAGGGGAGCCTGGCGAACCAGCGCACGATCCCTCTCCCTCCCCGGTTCCGGGCCCCGATCTCCAGCGACGCCAGAACGGTGAAGGCCGTGGCCAGGCTGGGGAAGAACACCCCGAAGGTGAGGACGGCGTGGACCGCCTTCATGGAGGTCGAGATCCCGGGATCGGTGTACTGGTGGTGAAAGCCGGTGGGGATCGAGAGCAGGAGGAAGAGGATGAAGACGAACCGGGTCAGGGGATCGCTCAGGAGCTTCCCGTCCACCTGCCGGGGGATCAGGGCGTACCAGGAGACATAGGCCGGCAGGAGCCAGGCGTAGACGATGGCGTGCCCGGTGAACCAAAACAGGGTCCGGGTCAGGAGGGGATCCACCTTGGCCATCCAGCCCAGGCTCCAGGGAATCAGGAAGCCCAGAAACTCGGTGGCGATCGGCAGGGAGGCCAGGAACCACATCACGTAGGAGATCACCGAGATATAGGCCAGCAGCGGGATCCGCTCTCCCGGGTTCGCCTTCTTCCAGCGCCGGAGCATCAAGAGCTGATTGGCCAGGATCAGCCAGGTGCTGACCACCACCAGGACCAGGCCAAGGTAGTACGACCAGTGGGCCTGGAGGGGAGCGTAGGAGGTGTAGAGGACGCTGGCCTGGTTGGTGACCACGGCGTAGATGACCATCAGATTCCCCACCACCAGGGTGCCGAAGGACGACCAGAGGAGCTTTCCATTCAGCCTCTCCGACAGGGCCCGGGCCGTCATCAGGGGCAGGAAGGCGTTGGCGAAGGAGAAGGTGAAGATGAGGGCGTTGGCCACGCCGTGGGCGGTCAGGCCCTGGTAGTAGCTCCTGAGGGCCGGAAAGTACTGGAGGATGTCGATGTTGGCGTAGGAGAGGCTCTGGGCCAAGCCGTGGAAGATCCCCGCCACCAGGGCCGCGTAGCCGATGTAGAGCATCCACCGGAGGACCCTCCGCTGGCCGTCGGGAAGGCGGAACCCGGAGGGATCGAAGACCGTCGGTGCGCCACGCATCGTTCTACTCCTCCTCCACGATCAGGTTGCCGTACATCAGATGGTGCCCGAAACCGCAGTACTCGTGGCACAGGATCAGGTGCTCCCCGGGGATCTGGAAGCGGTAGCTCGTCTTGGAGATCTGGCCCGGAATCAGCATCATGTTGATCCGGGTCCCCTGGACGTGGAAGCCGTGGATCACGTCCGGGCTGGTGGCGATGAAGGTCACCTTCGAGCCCACCGGAACCCGGATCTCCCGGGGATCGAACTGCCAGACCTTGCCCACCACCACCGCTTCGTACTCCTTGGGAGCGACCCGCCGGAGCCCGGGATCGTCGAAGGGAGGCGTGGAGGCGATCTCCTCCGGGTCGAGCTCCCCTTCCCGGCCCGGGAGGTGAATTCCCATGACGGCGCTGGCGTAGAAGAGGGCGGCCAGACAGGCGACGAGGCAGAGGATCCCCACGCCCAGGAAGACCTTTTCGTAGACGACGACCTTCATGGATTCCTCCTCACCGTCCCAACAGCTCGATGTACATCATCACCCAGAATCCGAAGATCAGCATGAGCAGGACCGTGGTCAGCACCACCGTTCCCACGATGACCGGTTCTTCGGGTTCCTTCCCGTGATCTCCACCCTCTGGCTTCGGTTCGTCGTCCATCGCGATCTCTCCTTCCGTCCCGTCTCGGCCGCTATTTCGACCCAGCGTCCCGGTCGCCGGTCTGGGAGCGGGCCCACACACCCACCACCCGCCACAGCAGGTAGAGGAC
>JAWVZJ010000190.1:0-5600 GCA_033722255.1 Thermoanaerobaculia bacterium
CCCTTTTCCACATAGCCGGCGCCGGTCCCTGGGGGACGGCCGTTCTCAGGGACCGACCCAGTCTTGGAAATGGTCCTACTGTCCAGCTGCCACCAGGAGCTATTTTCAGAGTAGCCCCACATGCCCGTCGCGTTACTTCGGGCACTCATGAGGATGAAAATGGAAAGTTGGCCATTCGATGGCGCCGGGCCGGTCCTCCGGGGCCGGCAACCGGGGTCTCAGAGATCCACGCGGCGCATCACGAATCGAGGCAGTCTTCGGATCACCGCCATCACCCACCGCCAGATCCCCGGCGTGTAGACCACCGGTTTCCCCTTCTCGATCGCCCGGAGAACGTCCCCGGCCACCGCCTCCGGCTTCCCGGCGAAAGGGGGAGGATCCAGTCCCTCGGTCATCGAGGTCTCGACGAAGCCCGGCTTGACGCAGACGACGGTGAGGCCCTCGCCGTGGTAGCGGTGATCGAGACCCTCCAGATAGCGGGAGAGCCCGGCCTTGGCCGCTCCGTAGAGGACCACCGGCTTCCGCCCCCGGTCGCCGGCCACCGAGGAGAAGACGCACAGGGTCCCCCGGGAGGCGAGGAGATGGGGCCGGAGCCACTCGCAGAAGGTGACCGTACCCGAAAAGTCGATCTCCAGAAGACGTCGGGCTCGCTCCGGATCCTCCTCCAGCTCCTCCTGAACGGCGAAGTCGGCGGCGGTGATCACCGCCAGATCCACTCCCCCGAGGTGATCCACGACCTCCTCGACGACGGCGGCGAAGCCCTCCGGCTCCCCCAGGTCCAGGCGGGCGGTACCGTAGGAGGTTCTTCGACCCGCCCGCACGGCCAGATCCGTGGCAGAGCGCCGGATCCCCTTCGGATCTCGGCCCAGTAGGAAGAGATCGTCCCCCCGGTCGGCCAGGCGGCGAGCCAGGGCCCGACCCATCCCCCGGGTCGCGCCCAGGAAAAGGGTCCGTCGGCCGGAGTCCGTCACCCCTCGCCCTCGGGAGTCACGTTCTTCTCCGGTGGCTTGGACGGCGCATCCTCCGCACCGCGTCGCCGATCGCCCCAGGTCCCCAGGAGGAGGCTCAAGAGCCCCAGGAGGAACTCGTCGGCGAAGGGAACCATGTCCGGAACCACCAGATCCAAAACGAAGAGGGAGAGGAAGAGGAGGAAGAGATGCGGATGCCGGAGACGGGAGGCGTACCGGAGGAGCCATCCGACGAGGGGTGTCTTGAACACGCGAAAGATTGTACTGGAAGGGTCAGGGAACCAGATCCAGCCTCTCCGACAGTCGGCTGCGGATCGTGGCCTCCGGATCCCATCGGGCTTTGATCTCCAGGAACCGGTCCAGCCTCTCCGCCTCCATGGCGGCGAAGTCCTCCGCCGTCGTGAACGCGTCCTTCGCCAGGTAGACCCGACCTCCCAGGTCCCGGAGCTTTCCGTTCAAGCGACCGACCAGGGACGGCGTCTCCGGAGTCACCGGGAAGTCCAGGGCGAAGGTGAATCCCGAACGCGGGAAGCTGAGCACCCCCTCTCCCTCGGCTCCGAAATCCTTCAACACCGCCAGAAAGGGTACGGCATCGAGACGCCGCATCCAGCCCCAGAAATCCAGCAGACCCTCCGCACCGGACCCTGCGGGGATCACGCACTGGTACTGGGTCATCCCCCGCCGCCCGTAGAGGCGATTCCAGGAGCCCACGGCATCCAGGGGATAGAAGAAGGCCCGATGATCCACGAGCTCCTCCCGGCGGGCCCTGGGATGACGACGGAAGTACGCAGCGTTGAAGAGGCGGATCGAGGCCCGGTTCAGGAGAACCTCCGGCGCCTCGAAGGGAACCTCGAACCGCCTCCGGTACCCTGGCTCCCTCGGTGCCTCCTCGGGCTCGGCCCACCGGCCGGCGAAGAGGATCCCCCGGCCGGAACCTCCTCCACCGGCGGTCCCATCGACCCAGGCGGCCGTGAACGGCCACTCCTCTCCCCAGACGGTCAGGGCCTCGGCGAGCTGGCTCAAGGAGTCGAACCGCTGGCTCACGCCGAAGATCCAGGGAGTCGGAACCGGCTGCATCTCGAGCGCCACCTCCAGGATGTGACCCGTGAGGCCCATCCCGCCCAGGGTGGCCCGGAAGAGGTCCAGATTCTCTTCCCGGGAGGCCGTCACGATTCCCCGTTCCGGAGTCCGGATCGTCAGCTCCCTCACGTGCCTCCCGACGGTCCCCTTTCGGTGGTGGTTCTTCCCGTGGATGTCCGCCGCGACCATTCCCCCCAGGGTCACATACTCGGTTCCCGGAGAGACCGGAACGAACCAGCCCCGGGGCAGGAGAATCCGGTTGAGCTCCTCCAGAGACAGTCCGGCCTCGCCCCGGAGCCGGCCTGCGGCCGAATCGAAGGAGAGAATCCGATCCGCCCGGCGACTTCCGGCGATCTCCCGCCGGTCCCGGGGGGGAAGGGCGGCATCTCCGTAGGAGCGACCCAATCCGCGGGTCAACGGGCTATCCCGGGTGATCGCCTCCAGGTCCTCGGACAGGATCTCCTGACCCGGAACCCCCAGGCGGCCCCACCCCGCGATGGTCGACTCCCTCGTCATCGCCGGGGATGGTACCTCCCCGGAGCCGGACGGAGACCCGGATCCTTCGATCCCCCGCCGCCCCAGGACCATCCGCTCGGCAGAGCGGGCCCAGGGCGGGCCTCAGCGACGGGGGTCCGTCAGGGAAGCGGGACCTCTCCCCGTTACCAGCTCTGGCCAGGCTCGAGCTTCACCATTTCGGTGTCGAGCTCCAGCTCGTCCATCTCCCGTCGAAACTCCTCCGGAGTGCCGGTAAGGGCGTCGAAGGTCCCCCAGTGAACGGGGATCACCGTGGACACCTCCAGGTAGTCGACGGCCAGGGCCGCCTGTCGGGGATCCATGGTGAAGAGGTCCCCGATCGGGAGGAAGGCCAGGTCCGGCCGGAAGACCTCCGCGATCAGCTCCATGTCCGAGAAGAGCCCGGTGTCCCCGGAGTGGTAGAAGGTGAAGCCCCCGGGCATCTCCACCACGTACCCGGCCGCGGCTCCTCCGTAAAGGATCTCGTCCCCGTCGGTGATTCCGCAGGAGTGGTCGGCCCGGACCATGGTGACCTTCATCCCCAGCACGTCCTGGCTTCCGCCGATGTTCATGGGAGAGGTCCCCTCGACCCCCTTGCCGGCGAGCCACTGACAGGCCTCGAAGCATCCGACCACGAGGGCGGGCTGGTCTCGCTTCGCGATCTCCACCGCGTCCCCGATGTGGTCGAAGTGGGCGTGGGTGATCAGCATGGCGTCCAGCCGATCGAAGGTCTGGAGCTCCTCCGGACAGGACGGATTGTTCATCACCCACGGATCGATGAGGACGACGTCACCGGAGGGAAGATCGCAGCGGACGGTGGCGTGACCGAGATAGGTGAAGCGGGGTCGGGTCGCGTCGGACATGGGAAGCCTCCTCCAGTTTCGTTCGTCGTTCTCTCCGGGTCGATTGTACCCACCGCAGGCCCCGGTTCGACGCCTCCTGACAGAGACTGATGCTCCTCCGGATCACCCAGGAGGACGAGTGTGGTTCCGGGCCGGTCCTTCGGATCCGGCCCTCCACGTCGATCCGTGGGGGATTTCATCTTCAAACAGGCCCGCCTTGCCCTTGCCCGGGGGCGACCGATAGATTCCCGTCGACGCGAATCGAGATTCGACCTCCCGAGGTTCCCCATGACATCGATGGCCACCTTTCTTCTCTTCCTCCACGTGGCGGCGGCCCTCTGGCTCACGGCCGGGGTCTTCGCGAGCTCCGTGGTCCGGATGGGCCTCCGACGCTCAGCCGGAACGCTCGAGGCCCGGGCCCTGGGACACCGGATCCTCTGGCGGCTCCACGTGATCTACACCCTCCCCGGCCTCCTGGTCACCGGCTTCCTGGGCTTCTACCTGGTCACCGCCCGGGGGTATCGCTTCGGAGCCACCTGGGTGATGGCCTCGTCGCTGATCTACCTGATCGTCTTCCTCTGGACGGTGTTCTACCTGACTCCCACCCTCCACCGACTCCACGGCGCGGCCCGGGCCGCCCTGGAGGAGGGGGAGAGCCCCCCGGAGCTCGATCTCCTGGAGCGATCGAGGCTCTGGGGGATCCTTTCCGACGTGAACGCCCTGGCCATCCTGGTCCTGGTATTCCTGATGACCGTGAAGCCGTGACCGGATCCGGAACCGCGAGGGAACTCCTCTCCATCTATCGGAGGCTGGCCGACGCCGTCGACGAGCTCGAGTTCGAATCTCCGGTCACCCACGTCTACAACCCCCTCCGGTACGCCTGGGAAGGACACCGGAAGTACCTGGAGAGGTTCGGGAGCGGAAAAGGACGGATCATCCTCCTGGGAATGAACCCCGGACCCTGGGGAATGGCTCAGACCGGTGTTCCCTTCGGCGACGTGACCCATGTCCGGGAGTGGCTCGGCATCGAGGCGGAGATCGGTTCCCCGGAGGACGAGCATCCGAAACGAACCGTGGAGGGCTTCGACTGCTCCCGGAGCGAGGTCTCCGGAACCCGCCTCTGGGGATGGGCCCGGACCCGTTTCGGGACCCCCGAGGCGTTCTTCGATCGCTTCCTGGTCCTCAACTACTGTCCCCTCTCCTTCCTGGAAGAGAGCGGCCGCAATCGCACGCCTCCTCGGCTTCCCAAGGCGGAGCGGGAGCCCCTTTTCCGGGTCTGCGACGAAGCCGTGGAGGAGGCCACCGACGCCCTGGCTCCGGAGCTCGTCGTGGGGATCGGGCGCTTCGCCGAGCGCCGGGCCCGGGCGGTCCTCGGCGACGATCCGCACGAGGTCGCCTGCATCCTGCACCCCAGCCCGGCCAGCCCCGCCGCCAACCGGGGCTGGGCGGAACGGGCCGAAGAGCAGCTCCGGGAAGCCGGCGTCGAGCTCTAGAAGCTCTTGCTGACGACGAATCCTCCCCACAGCCCGACCGGTTGGTCGGGCAGCACGCGGCGATCCAGGGAATCGGTGTAGGCGGCCTGGAGCTCCAGGCTGTAGCCATGGACGACCATCTCGAGTCCGAGCTCCATTCTCCCGTCGTGGAACCCGGAGTCGGGACCGATGGCGAAGGCCGAATCGGCGAATCCCGCCCCGAGGACCGCCTCGAGATTCCACAGCTGGCCGAGCCGGTGATCGTACTCGATGGCCAGATCGGCGTAGACTCCCTCGATCTCGTCGAAGTCGTAGTAGACGGTGAGCCGCGGCGCCACGAACCGGGGATATTCGAGTCTCGCGAACACCTCCCGGGTCCCGGGGAACGGAGCGTTGGGGAACAGGTACTCGATCAGGCCCACTCGGAACCGAAACGGGTCAGTCCTCCACCCGTACTCGCCGGCGACGCGAAGCTCGTTGATCTCCCACCGGGTGTCGTTGTCGTCTCCGAGGTCGGCGTTCCCCCAGACCTCCAGGGAGATCCCGGTCTCGTGGGAGATCTCGAGCCCGGGCTGGAACACCGGATCGTCGGTCAGGGTGATCCCCCGCCAGGAGTAGTGGCTCAGGAGTCCCAGCTCGTAGCGCACCTCGGCCGCCTGCCCCGGATCCGGTCGGAGGCCCCAGAGCAGGATGATCGAGACCATGGCGATCCTCTTCATGACTCC
>JAWVZJ010000191.1:0-5586 GCA_033722255.1 Thermoanaerobaculia bacterium
ACTCTACCGAGGGTTCGTCGCGAGATGTCGTAGGTGCCTGTAGATGCAAGGCTTGCGACGGAGGGCGACGCAGGCGTACTGGAGGTACGTCGAGGAGCCCGCAGGGAGCGTAACGCAGCAGATGCAGGCAAATACGGCGTCGCAGCAGGAGTCTCGTGAGAAATCCGGGTTAGAGGGAGGTCGGCTTCCGCCGGGAGGGATTGAGAGTTGAACGGATCCTCCCGGGAGTCTCCTGCCGTCCCCCCGGGGAAGCTCTTTCGATTCGGGGCCGGCTTCTATCTCGTGGTGGCGGTGATCGGGGTCGTCGCCGTCGGTCTGCGACAAGGACGGGTTCCCGTCGCGCTCTTTCTGGACCCGGAACGATGGTCCCGGGACCTGCTCCTGGGGCTCGGTGCGGGGGGAGCGGTCCTGGCCGTCTGGGCTGTCCTGGTGTGGACCCTGCCGGTGGCTCGGAGACTGGAGGAAGCCCTGGCTTCCCTCGTGCGATCTCTCTCCCCGGGAGAGGCCCTGGCCCTGGCCTGCCTCTCGGGCTTCTCCGAGGAGCTCCTCTTTCGGGGAGCCATCCAGTCGGCGTGGGGGTTCTGGCCGGCAACAATTCTCTTCGCTCTTCTCCACACGGGACGCCAGCGCTTCTTCTGGTTGTGGACCGTATCGGCCTTCGGAGCCGGTGCCCTCTTCGGGGTCCTTTTCGCCTGGCGGGGAAATCTCCTGGCCCCGATGGTGGCCCACGGGTTGATCAACGGGGTGCAGCTCCTCCGGCTCCGAATGCGGCCTCCTGGACCCGAATAGCCGAACGGGTCCGCCTGTTAAGATCATCGCTCATCTCGGAGGAAGGAGTTTTCGTGAGAGAGCCCAACACCCAGGATGTCCTCGATCGGATCGACCGAGAGAAGGACCGGTATCTCGACGAGCTGGTGAGCTATCTCGAGATCCCGTCGATCTCCACCGACCCGGAGTACGAGGAGGAGGTCCAGCGGTGCAGTCGCTTTCTGGCCGAGAGGATGGAGGAGGCGGGACTGTCGGTCCGGAGGATCGAGACCGAGGGGCATCCCCTCGTCTACGGGGAGTGGATGGAGGCCGGCGAAGGTGCCCCGACGGTCCTGTTCTACGGCCACTACGACGTCCAACCGACGGATCCCCGGGAGGAGTGGCGGCACCCACCGTTCGAGCCGACCCGGGAAGAGAACGACCTCGTGGCCCGGGGAGCCACCGACGACAAGGGACAGTCCTACACCCATCTGAAGGCGGTGGAGGCCATGCTGGCGGAGCGGGGCCGGCTTCCGGCGAATGTTCGCTTCCTCGTGGAGGGCGAGGAGGAGTCGGGCGGGGAGTCGATCGACTCCTACGTGCGGGAACGGGGAGAGACCGAGCTCTCGTGCGACTGCGTCGTGATCTCGGACTCCTCCATGTGGGCGCCCGGACAGCCCTCCTTGATCTACGGGCTCCGGGGAATGGCCTACATGGAGATCCGGGTGCAGGGGCCGGATCGGGATCTCCACTCCGGCACCTACGGCGGTGCCGTGGTGAATCCTCTGAACGCCCTGTGCGAGGTCGTGTCTCGCCTGAAGGACCCGGCCAGCGGGAGAGTGCTCGTCCCCGGCTTCTACGACGACGTCCGAGATCCCGAAGCCTGGGAGAGGGAGGAGATCGCGGAGCTCCCCTTCGACGAGGAGACCTACCGGCAGGATCTGGAGGTCCCGGCCCTGGGAGGCGAGAAGGGCTTCTCCACCCTGGAACGGATCGGGGTCCGGCCGACCTGCGACGTGAACGGGCTTTTTGGCGGCTACATGGGCCGGGGGGCCAAGACGGTACTTCCGGCGTGGGGAGGGGCGAAAGTCTCCATGCGGCTGGTGCCGGACCAGGACCCGGAGACCATCGCCGAGGCGTTCTCGGAGTACGTCCGGACCGTGGCCCCCCCGGGGGTGACTGTCGAGGCACGAATGCTGCATGGTGGTCCACCGGTGTTGGTGGACGCGGAGGGACCGTACATGGAGGCCGCGGCCGAGGCTCTCCAGCAGACCTGGGGTCGTGAACCGGTCCGGGTCCGGGAGGGAGGCTCGATCCCGGTCGTGGCGACCTTCTCCGAAGTGCTGGAGGTTCCCGTTCTCCTGATGGGCTTCGGGCTTCCGGACGATCGTCTCCACTCTCCCAACGAGAAGATCGACATCGGGCAGTTCTACTCGGGGATCCGCTGTACCGCCCGATTCCTCGACCGTCTGGACGAGAATGGGGGGTGAGGATCCCGTGACGCCCGAGGAAACGAAGAGGTCCGGAGAGGGCCGAGATCGGAAGGAGAGCTCGGAGGAGCGGGAGATCAAGTTCGCCGAGGTCGAGCTCTCGGCTCTCCGGGAGCGACTGCAGGAGCTCGAGGCCGAGAGGGTCTCAGCCTCGTCTTTCGAAGACAACTGGGTCTTCGATCGAGACCGGACGATGGTGGAGAACCATCGTTTGCTCCGGCTCCGACTCAACAACCAGGGCGCCCAGCTCACCTACAAGGGTCCGCCCCGTTTCGAGGAGACCACGAAGGTACGGGTCGAGCACCAGACCGGAGTGGAGGATCCCGAGCAGACCCGGGCTCTGTTGGAAAGTCTCGGGTTCGAGGTCGTCCGGAGATACCAGAAGATGCGGGAGATCTGGCGCCTGGGTGGCGTGACCATCTCCCTCGACCACACCCCGATCGGCGACTTCGTGGAGTTCGAAGGGGTCGGCGGTGAGAAGGTCGCGGACCGATGCGGGCTCGATCCATCCCGGGCCGAGCGCCGGAACTACTTGCGGCTCTACGAGGATTACCTCGAGGAGAATCCCGACGCGTCGCCGGACATGACCTTCGAGTGACGCCCGGGAGGCCTGCTCGGTGAAGCCGACGGAGGGAGTCCGGGCCCTGGTCCTGGCCGCCGGCCTCGGGACCCGCCTCCGCCCCCTGACTCTTCAGGTTCCCAAGCCGATCCTCCCGATCGCGGGGGAGCCCCTCCTCGTTCACGGCCTCCGGCGGCTGGCTCGGGCGGGCATCCGGGAAGCGGCCGTCAACCTCCACCACCTTCACGGGCGAATTCCGGAGAGCCTCCGGGGGGAACCCCGTCTGCCGGTGCTCGTCTACTCCTTCGAGGAGGAGCTCCTCGGCACCCTCGGTGCCCTGCATCCCCTCCGCGGGTTCTTTTCCGACTGTCGGGCCATCCTGGTGGTGAACGGCGACACCCTCTGTCGCTGGCCGGTCCGTAAGCTCCTTCGCCTGCACCACCGCCGGGGGGCGGCTCTGACTCTGCTGCTGACCCGACGTCCCGATCCCGACCGCTATGGCGGCGGGGTGGGGATCGACGCCGAGGGCCGGCTGGTCTCCGTGGGTCCGGAGCACGGGGTGGAGGGGGTGGCCCACCGCCGGGTCTTCGCCGGGGCCCAGGTGCTGGACCCCCGGCTCTTGGAGCGGGTTCCCGAGGGGCCGGCGGAGGCCGTCTCCGATCTCTGGCTGCCGCTCCTCGGGGAGGGTCTGTCGATTTCCACCCTCTCCACCGGACGGGCCTGGTATGATCTGGGAACGCCCCGGAGGTATCTACGGGGGGCGCTGGCCTGGGCTCGACCCTGGTACCGGTGGCCCGATCGATGGATCCACCCGGAGAGCACCGTGGGGCCCGGAGCCCGCCTCCGGGGGGTCGTGGTGGAGCGAGGGGCTCGGGTGGAGCCGGGCGCTCGCCTGGAATCCTGTGTCGTGATGCCCGGAGCCCGGGTGGCCCGACGGAGTCGCCTCGACCGGACCATCGTGGGCCCCGGGACCGAGATACCGGAACGGACCCGGATCACCGAGCGCCTGGTGACTCGGGAGCGAACCGGAGAGCCGGCCCCGGCCCGGAGCTCTCGGCTCGGAGACCTCTGGTACACCCCCCTAGACCCCCCGGGATGAGGAGCGCGATCCTGTTCGAGGGAGAGCTGTTCCGGGTCTGGTCAGGAGACCCAGCCGCAACGGGCTTGGTCCTCCTCTTGGGAGGGATGATGCTCCTGATGGGCCGGCGTCTCTTCTGGCTGGCGGTGGCCCTCTTGGGCTTTCTGGGCGCCATTGTCCTCATGGAGGCCCTCGTCGGAGAGCTCCGTCGTCCCTGGATCTGGATCCTGGCCCTCGTTGCCGGCCTGCTGGGCTCGGTCCTGGCGGTGGCCGTCCAGAGACTCGCGGTCGTCGTCGGGGGATTTCTTCTGGGCGTCGTGGGTTGCATGCACCTTCTCGCCTGGACCGGAAATCCCGGGGGGAGGGGGGTCGAGGTCTTGATCCTTTTGGCCGGGGGCCTCCTGGTGGCGCTGGTGGCCTCGAGCCTCTTCGCCCTCGCTCTTCGGCTGATCACGGCCGGAGCGGGTTCGGCTCTGATCGTCTTCACCCTTCGACCGACTCCCCCCTTCGACCTTTTGCTCTTCGGTGGCCTCTGGCTCACCGGTTTCGTCCTCCAGCGAGGGCGGGGATCTCAGGAGCACGGACTCCCCCGCCGGCGATAGAGTCCCGGGGATGAGTGATCTGACGAGTGCGGAACGCAGTCGCCTGCGGGGAGCGGCGCATCACCTGAAACCGGTGGTCCAGATCGGCAAGGACGGTCTCTCGCCCGGAGTCGTGGCGGAGGTGGATCGGTCCCTGGAAGCCCACCAGCTGATCAAGGTCCGGCTGGCCGGAGACCGGGAGGAACGGGAAGAGCAGGCCCGCACTCTGGCCGAGGCCTCCGAATCGGAGCTCGTGGGAACGATCGGTGCCGTGGCCATCCTCTATCGTCCCCTGGAGGAGGCTCCCGAAGAGGAGCGTTCTTCCCGGTCCAGCTGCTAGCCCGGATTTCTCACGAGGGTTCGTCGCGAGATGTCGTCGGTGCCTGTAGATGCAAGGCTTGCGACGGAGGGCGACGCAGGCGTACTGGAGGTACGTCGAGGAGCCCGCAGGGAGCGTAACGCAGCAGATTCAGGCAAATACGGCGTCGCAGCAGGAGTCTCGTGAGAAATCCGGGTTAGGACCAGCCTCTCCGCCCTAGGGGTCCGGAGCCATCGGACCCCGGGGCGCCCGATGCAGCCTCCAGGACACGAGCTTCGGCAGGCGAACGGTCCTACGGACGACCCCCGGAGAACCGGCACCCTGCGACCGGTCACCCCGCTCGCCTACCGGCCGGCGAAGCTCACCACGAGCAGTGTGCTCCCTTCCTCTTCGAGACGCCAGAACAGCACCTCCGCCACTCCGTCCCCGTCCATGTCGGCCACGGCGCGACCCGTGGGGTGGGCCCTCGCCTCCGCGGAAGGGGCCCCGGACTCCTCCTCGGGCCTCCGGGAGAGGTCCACCGTGCCCCGGACCGGGGCCACCTCGGCGAAATCACCCGGACCCGAGCCTCCGGGGTAGACCGCCGCGCTCTTCCCGTCCAGGAGAACCAGGTCGGAGACCCCGTCTCTGGTCAGGTCGTGTTCCGCCCCGAACGAGGCGCCCTCGAGACCTCGGACCGACTTCTCCGGCGTCTCGAATCCGTCTCCGCCTCGCCGCCGAAAGATCCAGACCGACAGGCGTCAGTCTCCCATCCCCGGAGGCGCCAGGAGAAACAGGTCCTCCACCCCGTCACCTTCCACGTCCCGGACCAC
>JAWVZJ010000192.1:0-5571 GCA_033722255.1 Thermoanaerobaculia bacterium
GAAAGGAAGGGATGCAGCGGAGAAAATCGTGAGGAGCGCCGAGAGCCCCGAGCTGCAAGACCTCGGCGCCTCGGCCCGGGACTGCCTGGCCGAGGCGGAGCCGGAGCTCCGGGCGATCCACGAGACGCTCAGCATCGCCCAGAGCACCGACGGCGACGTTCCGGCTGCGGAACTGCGAGAAGCCCGAGACCAGCTCCGCCGCCAGCTCGGCTGGGTGAGCTCGGATCTCGAAACCCTGCGCGCCCTCTATCCCCGCCTGTCCCGGGAGGACCAGCGCCTCGCCCGGGACCTCCGGCAGCCCCTCGAAACCCTGCGTGTCGAGCTCGAACGGGCGGCTCACCTCCTCGACGCCCTCCTCGTGGAGCATCCGCCCGATCCATTCTGAACGACTCGTGAGCCCCGATGGGGCGATCTCGGGTCAGCAGGTCCGGGTCAGCGGGCCAGCCCGCGCTCCCAGTAGTCGAAGAAGTTGAACCACTGGGTGGGGTTCTCCCGGAGCCCCTCTTCCAGGGCCCGGGCCACCGCGGTCATGGCCTTCCGGTCTCCTTCCTGGGACGGAAGCGAGGAATCGATCTCCACCGGCTCGTGGAAGTGGCTCCGGTAGCTCCCGTCGGGCTGACGGAACAGGTAGCAGGGGATCAGGGGACAGCCGCAGAAGCGGGCCAGGCGGGCCGGCGAGCGGAGAAAGGGGGTCGGGCGATCGAAAAAGCCCACCTCCACCTCGTCCTCCGGATAGGTGCGGTCCACGAGGAGGGCCACGAAGGTGCCCCGGGTTACCGCCTCCCGGACCCGGAGGGCGGTGGAGGTGGAGCTGCCGATCTCGATCCAGCCGATCCCGAAGCGGGAGCGGATCTCGTCCCGTAGCTCCTGGATCCGGGGATCGTGCTCCGGCTGCCCCATGACCGCCACCGGCAGGCCGTGGAGGGCCAGGTAGATCGCCCCCAGCTCCCAGTTTCCCAGGTGACCGGTGACCAGGAGGCCAGCCCTCTCCTCCTCGACCATCCGAGCCAGCACCCTGTCGTCCCGGGGATGGGAGCCGATCTTCGGTACCCGGTCGGCGCCTCCGACCCGGGTGCGGAACAGGTCGATGGTGGTGAGCCCGTAGTCGTAGAACACTCGCCGGGCCATCCTCCGGGCCCGGCGGGGATCGACGCGGAGAGCGTTCCGGAAGTTCCGGGCTAGCGCCCTCCGGGTCTTCGGCATGAAGGCGATGGCGAGAGTGTTGCCGACGGCGGAGATCGCGTGGAGGACGGGCAGGGGGAGCCTGGCACACCCGGAGGCCAGCCCCTGGTAGATCTGGCGGCTGGTGAAGAGGTGCCGCACCCAGCGGCTCCGCCCCCGGGGCCGCTCCTCGGCACGACCCGGGATCTCCAGGCTCTCCGCTTCGTCCCGCACCCCGGTCAGCTTCCGGCCTCCGCCGCGGCAGACCGCGCCTCGTAGTCCTCGAAGGCGTGACGGGGACAGACCTCGCCCTGCTCCTCGAGGTACGCCTCCGCCTTCATCATCCGCTGGGTCCTGAGAAGCACGCGGGTGAGGTAGGGGATCTGTCGAGGACGGATCTGCCGGATCCAGTCCCACCACCGCTTCTCCCCGTCGAGATTCAGGATCGAGCGTCTCCAGGTCTCGGCGTAGAGCTCGAAGAAGCGTTCCATCCCCAGACGGGGCTCCCACAGGACGTGGTGCATGTCGTACTTGAACCAGGGCTGGCCCTCCAAACGGTCGGAGAGGCTCCCGAAGTACTCGGTTCCCGGCAAGGGAGTCAGGATCGTGTAGCCGCAACGCTGGAAACCGTGGTCCTCCACGAACCTCCAGAGCTGCCAGAACTCCTCTTCGCCCCACTCCGGATCCACGACGAAGTTGCCGGTGACTCCGTAGCCCATGGAGCGGGCCACCTCGGCTGCCCGGACGCTGTCACTCACCGTCGCGTCCTTGTCCAGCCCCTCCAGGCCGGAGTTCGACGCCGCCTCGAGGCCGAAGAAGACGTCGAAATCCCGGGCCAGGGGCCTCCACTCCTCCAGGAGATCGGGGTTGCCGGCCACGAGGTCGCAGCGGCTCTGGACGAGGATCCAGCGCTTCTCCACTCCCCGTCGTCTGAGCTCCCGGGCGAGCTCCAGGCTCCGGCTCGGATGATTCCAGAACAGGTCGTCCACCACGAAGACGTGGGGACCCACCGCCTCAAAATCGTCGGCCACGGCCCCGATGGAGCGCTCCCGGAAGGTCCGCCCGTACTGCTGCCAGACCGAACAGAACCGGCACCGAAACGGACATCCCCGAGCCGTCTCCACCAGCTAGACCGGCTTGAACAGGAGACAGTGGTACCGGGATCGGAAGGGCTCCATGACGGTCCGGTTCGGCAAGGGGACTCGGTCCAGGTCGGTGCGACCGGTCAGGGGCGGGGTCTCGACGGGGACCTTCGACGATCGGAGTCGCAGGGCCGGCACCGTCGTCGCCGGTCGTCCCGCCTCGAGGGCGTCGGCCAGGGCCGGCATGACCTCCTCCCCGTCGTCCAGGCAGACGGCGTCCACGGCGGAATCGTCGAAGGGCTCCGGAAAGGCCGCGGCGGCCTGTCCTCCCACCAGCACGAAGGTCCCCGGCACCCGTCGTCGGATCTCCCCCGCCAGCTCCAGGACCTGGTCGATCTCCAGCGCATGCATGCAGGAGATCCCGACCAGGCGGGGCCGGGAGCGCCGGAGCCACCGCCGGAGACCCCCGAAGCGGAGATCGGCCACGGTGGGCTCGTGACCTCGGTCGACGAGGGCCTGGGCCACGTATCCCAGGCCCAGGGGCTCGACCCGGAAGAAGGGGCCCAGCCCGAACCGGTCGTTTCCGGGATCGGGGCGGAGGAGGAGCACTCGCATCGTGATCTGGGCCCCATCCTCTCATTCCGAGGCCGGTCCCGCCAGTCCTCCCTCGAGATACGGTCAGGAGCGCAAGCTCCAGCGACGACTCGGGCCAGACGCAGCAAAGGCGGGCACCTCTCGGTCGCCCGCCTTTCAACCACTATACCACGGGTTCTCCCCTTGTCCAGCGAAATTGTCAAAAGGCATCAAGCGTTCCGCCGATCGAGGGGCCTCCCCGCTGTCACCCGGCAACGGACGGGCCGTTCGGCGCCATCCGTCGCCCGATGGAATCCCCGGTCCCATGGCCACGTTCTACAGAGTGCCATGAAGCGAGCCACCGCCATCACCCTCGGAATCCTCGCCATCGGAGTCGGAATTCTCGCCTGGCTAGGCTACGGGACGATCCAGGATCTGAATGCCCAGATCGGAGACCTCCGCTCCTCCGTGGCGACACTCCAGGGGGATCTCCGGCGGGCCGAGACCAAGGCCACGGAGGCCCGGAACCGGGCCGAAGCCCAGGAGGATCGGGCCGAAGAGGCCGAGGATCTGGCCCGGCGACTGGCCACCAGAGCCCGGCAGGCGGAGGAACGGGCTCGATCGGCCCGGGGGGAAGCCGAGACGGCCCGGGAACGGGCGGAGGAGGCCACCCGGGCCCAGCGACAGGCGGCGGAGCGGTCGGAGGCCGCGATCCTGGAGGCGACGCGGGCCGAACAGCAGGCTCAGGAGAGCCGGGAGCGACTGAAGGAGCTCCGGGAGCAGCGGCAGCGTGACCTGGATCGTCTGGAGCGGTCCCTGGGCCGGATCGCGGAGACACGAAGGACGGCTTTGGGCTTGGTGATGAACCTCGGCGACGCCATCGAGTTCGACTTCGACCGGACCAGCCTGCGGCCGGAGAACCGGGAGCTCCTGAGCCGAATCGCCGGGGTCCTCCTGACGGCGGAGGGCTTCGGAATCCAAGTCTACGGGCACACCGACGACGTGGGAACGGCGGAGTACAACCAGGAGCTCTCCGAGCGTCGGGCACAGGCGGTCCGGAACTACCTGGTCGAGGCGGGGATCGACGAGGACCTCATCTCCACCAAGGGATTCGGCAAGGCCGTCCCCCTCGTGGAAGGAACCGACCCGGAAGCCCGACAGCGCAACCGTCGGGTGGAGATCGCGGTGGTCGAGACCAGCGGCTCCCTGCCGGCGGAGTTCGTGGCCGAGGAGCTGGACCCGGAGGAATCCGAGAATTCCGGGAGGGAAAACGGCGCCCGGTGAGGCTCGCGCGTCGGGGAAATGAATTCTCCCTCCCGGCGGTTCCCAGGGACATGATCCACCGGACCTGCCTCTGTCTGCTCGGACTCCTCGGTTTGGGGACGTCCCTCTACGCCGGCACTGCTCCGGACTCCTCTCGTCTGGCGGTCGGGATCCAGGAGGACCTGGACACGAAGGGCCAAGCGGAGGGCCTGGTTCTCCTCCGGAACCGCCCTCCCCTTCCGGACCCCTCCTCGAGCGACGATCTCCGGCTCCACCGGCGGACCGTCGTCCGGTCCCTCCGGAGCGTCGCGGCGACGGCGCAAGCCGATCTCCTGGAGACGCTGGACCGCCGAGGCGTGGAGTACCGCCCCTTCTGGATCGTGAACATGGTCTGGGTGCGGGGGACAGAGGGAGATTTCCGGAAGATCCTCTCCCGGCCCGAGGTAGACAGGGTGCTGGCGAATCCGGAGATTCCCCTTCGGAGAGCGACTCTCGCGAGGGTCTCGAGCCTGGAAGGGATCGGCGCTCCCGCTTCGGAGGTGGAGCCGGGTGTGGAGCGGATCGGGGCCCCGAGGCTGTGGGAATCCGGCATCCTCGGCCAGGGAGTCACCATCGGGATCGCGGACACGGGGGTGGACTGGGACCACCCGGCGTTGCGTGACGCATACGCGGGCTGGGATGGAAACACCGTTTCCCACGACTACCACTGGTGGGACGCCATCCACGACGGCGACGGAGCCTGCGGAGCGGACTCGGCGGAGCCCTGCGACGACTACAACCACGGAACCCACGTGGCGGGGACGACGGTGGGAGACGACGGAGGGCCGCCGGGATCGAGGAACCGGATCGGAGTCGCCCCCGGCGCCCGGTGGATCGCCTGCCGGAACATGGACCGGGGCGTGGGCACCGTGGCCCGGTACGCCGAGTGCCTCCAGTTCTTCCTGGCCCCCACGGATAGCGAGGGCAACGATCCGGATCCCGACCGGGCCCCGGAGATCGTGAACAACTCCTGGATCTGCGAGGTGGACGAGGGATGTGACGATCCCGTGGTCCTCCGGGAGGCGGTGGAGGCGGTCCGGGCCGCAGGCATCCTCCTCGTCTCCGCCGCCGGAAACAAGGGACCCGCGTGCGGGACTCTGGATCGCCCCCCCTCGATCTACTCCGCCTCTCTCACTGTCACCGCCGTCGATCCCCTCGATCGGGTCGCGGTCTCGGCCAGCCGGGGTCCCGGAGTGTTTCCGGAGCTGCTCAAGCCGGACCTGGGCGCCCCCGGCACCTCGGTGCGCTCCGCCTTCGTGGGTGGAGACTACGGACGGATGAGCGGAACGAGCATGGCCTCGCCCCACGTGGCCGGCGGGGCCGCCCTCCTTCTCTCGGCCTGTCCGGAGCTCGCCGGCGATCCCCGGACCCAGGCCTCCCGCCTCCGGGCGAGCCCGATCTTCCGGGAGTCGCCCCAGGAGTGGGGAGGAGTTGCGGGCTCCCGACGCCCCCA
>JAWVZJ010000193.1:0-5530 GCA_033722255.1 Thermoanaerobaculia bacterium
GAGAAGGGGGCCGACGGTTTGACACCGCCGGAGGGGGGACGGGATAATGAGGAAGTCGAGACTGGAGCAGCGCCTTGAAGCCGCGACTACATCAGATGCTCTCGGATCTCCGTCGGGCTTTGTACGAAGCGATCTCCGAATCGGCGGAGGTGCATCAGAGCTGGCGTCAGCTCCGAGAGGAAGGCTATTCGCTCTCTCTGATGGTGGACTGCAAGCGGGAGGACAGGGAGGAGGCGGAGTCGAGCCCGGTTCCGAGCCTCCCCGACGGAGTGGAGAGTCCCCGGTTCGAGATCAACGGCGACGATCTCTCGTTCTTGCGATCGATCGGGATCGACCCCACGCGGGATTCCCGACACCGCTAGCAGGGAATCGCCGATCCCTTACTCGTGACGTCGGAAACGGGCCTCTGAGGAGATCCTCGTGAAGGATGAGAATCCTAGTCTCTACGGTTGCTCCCGGGAGGAGCTCCGGAGTCGATTGAAGCCCTACGTGGATCGCTCCTATCGGATCGACCAGATCCACACGGCGATCTTCGAGCACGGCATCCGGCGTTGGGATCGGATCACGACCCTGAGCCGGGATCTCCGGAGACGGCTGGCCCGGGATTTCCGTCTGGACCGCCCCGAGGTCGTCGATCGTCGAGAGTCGAAGGACGGCACCGTGAAGCACCTGTTTCGACTCTCGGACGGCGCCTCCGTCGAGGCCGTGGACATCCCCGAAGGGGACCGGAGGACCCTCTGTATCTCGTCCCAATCGGGGTGTCCACTCGCGTGCAGGTTCTGTGTGACCGGATACTGGGGAGCGGGGCGCAACTTGACGAGCTCCGAGATCGTCGCCCAGGTGCTGGCGATCTGCGGTCGGATGGAGGCGCAGGACAGCCTCAATCTGGTCTTCATGGGGATGGGGGAGCCCCTCCTCAATCTGGAGGAGGTCCGAGGGGCCATCGAGACCCTCACAGAGTGGATCTCCTGGCGACGGATCACCCTCTCCACGGTGGGGATCCTCCCGGCCCTGGAACGACTGGCGGCCTGGGAACGAAGACCGAACTTGGCCGTCTCCCTCCATGCCCCCGACGACGAACGGCGATCGGAACTCATGCCGGTGAACCGCCGATACCCACTGGGGGAGCTCCTGGAATTTCTCCGAGGCTATCCCCTGGAGCGGGGACGGAAGATCACGATCGAATACGTCCTCATCCGAGGATTCAACGACTCACCGGAGGATGCCTCGGCCCTGGCCGCCCTTCTCCGGAACCTGCGAGTCAAGGTGAATCTGATCCCCCTGAATCCGGATCCGGCCCTGGACGAGGAGATGGTCCCACCGGAGGCGCCCCGCGTCGAGGCCTTCCGGGATCGAGTGGAGGCCGCGGGTCTGGTGGCCACCGTCCGGGCTCGTCGGGGAGACGACGTCAGCGCGGCCTGCGGCCAGCTACGTGCGTTCGATCGGGAGCCTAGGTCCTTTCCCCCTCGCTGACACCTCGACGTTCCCGCCACACGAAGGTCAGGTTGCGCCCCGCTTCCTGCCCCTGTCTCCGGTAGCTGTGGAGAAGGTCGGCGTGGCAGCCGGTGCAGAGTGGCACTTCTTTCCTCACGGGAATGGAGAGGTTCTCCAGCTGGCTCCGGACGGCTCGTCGCAGATCGAGACGGGGTTTCGGTCCGGAGCCGTGCCGGAGGCTCCGGCGGTCGCTGGCCGCGACGACGGCGCGAGCCACCTCGTCCCCGACCTCGTAGCAGCACGGCCCGATCGAGGGTCCGACCCAGGCTCCGGTGACCCTCTCCAGGTGCCGAGCGGTCTCGCCGACGACGCCGGCCACCAGACCCCGCCAGCCGGCGTGGATCGCCCCCATTCCTCCCGGACCCACCAGGATTACCGGGACACAGTCGGCGGTGGCGATGACCAGGACCAGACCGCGAGCCGAGACGACCAGGGCGTCGGCCTCTCCCACACGTCCGGGAGCGGCCGGAAGGACTGTGGCTCCGTGCACCTGGTCGAGCCAGGCGATCGACTTCGGAGCCTCCGGTGCGATGGTCTCGAGGAGCCGGGATGGAGAGCCCATCGGAGATCGCCCCGAGAACCGGATCTGGACGTCCCCATGGCGAAAGGCCCAGTGGACCGTGGGGGGCTCGAGGGAATACGTCCCGGTCTCCATGCCGCCGACGGAGAGTACCAGCTCCGGCCGCTTTTCGCCTCCGGGCCCGCCGTCGGGGATAATGCGGAGGGACGATGATCTGCTTCTACCATGTGACAAAGCGTTTTGCCGGAGACCAGATCGCTCTTCGTGACGTCAGCTTCGAGATCGAATCCGGAGAGATGGCCTTCCTCACCGGACCCAGCGGAGCCGGGAAGAGCACTCTGCTCCGGTTGATCTTCCGGGGAGACGTTCCCACTACCGGTCAGATCCTGGTCAACGGAAGAAACGTCGCCTCGATCCCCCGGCGCAAGATCCCGTTTCTCCGTCGGAGCATCGGGGTCGTCTTCCAGGATTTTCGACTGATTCCCCGGAAGACGGTGTTCGAGAACGTGACCTATCTTCCCCGCATCCTCGGCTACGACCGCCGAGAACAGCGGAAGCTCGCCTACGGCACCCTGCGACGGGTCGGCCTGGCCCACAGGATGAGCAGCTTTCCCCGGGAGCTTTCGGGGGGGGAGCAGCAGAGAGTCGCGATCGCCCGGGCCCTGATCAACGATCCGGAGATCCTCGTGGCCGACGAGCCCACGGGGAACCTGGATCCGGAGCTGGCGGAGGAGATCTTCCAGCTGTTCCGGGAGATCCACCTCCGGGGCACGACCCTGCTGATCGCGACCCACGATCTGGAGCGGATCCGAGCCACGGCCCACGACCGCCTGCTTCGCCTCCAGGATGGCCGGCTCGTCGGGGATCGGATGCGTGGGGAAGGGGATCCCGAGGAAACTCGCTCTCTCCCGGTCCCGTGAGCTTCTTCCGGGCCATCCTCTACTTCCTCCGGGAGGCGAGCGTCAACCTCCTCCGGAGTTGGAAGATCAGCGTCCTCGCGGTCGCCACCATCGCCGTGAGCCTCTTCCTCGGGGGGTTCGTCCTCTTGCTCAGTCTGAACGGCTCCCGCCTGATCGACCGGTGGAAGTCCGAGGCCAAGATCGTCGTGTATCTGGCCCCCGGCCGGGAGCCGGAGGACCTGCCGGAGATCCGGGACCTGGCCGTCCGGGCTCCCTGGACCGAAGAGGTAGAGGCGGTGACGACCGAGGAAGCCGCCCGGCGGTTCCGTCGCAGCTTTCCCAGCGTCGAGGACCTCATCGAGGATTGGGAACAGGAGCCCCTCCCGGCATCCTTCGAGATCGCCTTCGACCTGCAACGAATCCGGGAGCCGGAGTACGGGGAGTGGCTGCAGAGTCTGGAGGGGCGTCCCGGAGTCGTGGCCGTGGACGACGATCGGGACTGGGTGCGTCAGTTGGAGACGGCCCTTCGGATCGTGACCGGCATCGGGCTCCTGGTGGGAACGATCCTGATCGGAGCCGCAGTGTTCACGATCGCCAGCGTCATCCGCCTCACCGCGCACCTGTATCGGGAGGAGATCGCCGTGATGCGCCTGGTGGGGGCCACGGAGTTCTTCATCCGGGGTCCCTTCTATCTGGAAGGCCTGATCCAGGGAACCCTGGGAGGCCTGACGGCCCTGGCGGCCCTTTATCTGGCCTACGGGGGCCTCTCCCCGGAGGGCGCCCGCTCCTTCCTGGGGGGGATCCTCTGGTCCCGCTTCCTGCCCCCGATCCATCAGATCGGGTTGGTGGGCCTGGGAGCGTTCGCCGGTCTCTTCGGTGCCCTGATCTCTCTCCGGAAGGAGGAAATCTAGCCCGGATCTCTACCGAGACTCTGGGCGTGCCGATAGGGCACGGCCGGTCAGAACGGGTCAGAGCAGGTCAGAACAGGTCAGAACAGGGATTCACCCCCGGGGATCCCGCGTCTCGGTACGGTGATGACCGAGTGTGTGCCCTGATCCGGGATCCGCGGGCCCCCTCGTCCCCTCGGGTGAGCTCTGGAACGCCGCTGTCGGAGAGAGGATCGGGGGGGTGGCGTCAGATCTCGGATCCCGGAGTCCCCGAGGGTCCGGAAGAGCGTCTCTGGAAAGAGCGTCAGCGGAGATCCGGCGGAAGGTCTTCCATCTCCTCCTCGAGACGCTCCCTCTCCCGTTCGAGCTCCTCGATCTGCTTGTTGTACTCCTCCACTTCCTGATTTTCCTGGGCGATCTGCTTGTTCTTCCTCACCCGGGCGACTCCCTGGGAGTCCCCGACCTTCTGGTACGCGGCGATCGCTTCGTCGAAGCTCTTCTGCTTCTCGTAGACGAAACCGAGCTGGCTCCAGATCCTCTTCTGATCGGATGCGGAGCGAGTCTTCCCCAAGGCCTGCTTCAGCGTGGCCTCGGCGCTTTCGAAACGGTCCAGGATCGTCTGGGCCTGACCCTTGTAGTAGAGGGGCAGCCAAGCGGAGGCCCGGGCAGAGGCCGCGCGGTCGAAGGTCCGGGTCGCCGACTGGTACTGCTTCGCGCCGAGCTGGGCCTCTCCCAGGAGGAGGAGATTATCGTAGGATGCGGAGGCCTCCACGACCTGGTCCGCGGTCTGCGCGGCCTGACGATAGGCCTCCCGCTTCGCGTTGCCCTGGGACGTCCGTCCCTTCAGGAGGTAGGCCTTGGCCAGAGCTCGCTTCTTCGCCGGATCCGAAGAATCGAGGCGGACCGCGGCCCGCAGTGCGGAGGTGGCGCAATCGGCATTTCTTGCTGAAAGGCACGCCTTTCCGTAGTTGAATTGCGCCTTGGGGTCGTTCGGGTTGTTCTGAGCCACGGCCCGGAGGTCCTGTAGGACCTGCTCGGAGCTGCCGCTCATCTCCGACGCCTTGGCCCGCAGCTGGTAGTACGCCTGCTGCTGCTTTTTGGAGAGAGCCCCGGGATCGACGGTCTTGAGGAGGTTCAGGGCGTCTTCGGCTCGCTGGGCCTGTACGTAGGCCTGAGCCAGGGGCAGGCGGATCGAGTTCTCGCTCGGCTTCAGGTCGTAGGCCTTCCGGAGATGGGTGACGGCCTTGCCCGGCTGATTTGTCGCCAAGTACGCCTGACCGAGCATCTGCCGGTACTGGACGACCTCGGGCTGCTCTTGCACCAGGGCTTCGAACTCCTGGACGGCGGCCGGATAGTCGCCGGAGCGAAACGCGTTCACACCCTCTTCCCATCCGGCGTGGGCGGGAACGGGAACCACGGTGGACGCCAGAAGGAGGAGAGATGAAGTGACGAGGATCTTGATGTGCATGTCGATCTCCTTGGGAATGGTCTCCGACACCCGGGCAGAGTGCCGGGGGGATACCGTGTCTTGCAGGATCTGTGCCTGGATTCGGCGGTGGCGTCTCTCGGCCTGCTCAGGGGGCCTCCAGGAGTTTCTGGATTCTCTCGAGGTAGGTCTTGGCCTGATTGGGTCCCAGGGCGCTGGAGATGGTCTTCTCCTCCGATCGAATCAGGTCGAGAACGGCGTCGACGCCTCGTCCGGCTTCGAATTCCGCCCGGCTCAGCCGGTA
>JAWVZJ010000194.1:0-5524 GCA_033722255.1 Thermoanaerobaculia bacterium
ACCTCTTCTTCGCCCTCCTGGAGCACAGCACCTTCGCCGGGGCTCTGCGCGACCTCTGGGACGAGTTCTGGGAGACCTACCTCGAAGCCACCGGAGACCACGAGATCCTGGAGGCGGCTCCCCTCTATCTCACCTGGCGGGCCCTGGTACTGGCCAGCCCCGTCTGGTACCCCGACGTCGAGGACGAGATCCGGGACCGGCTCCTCTCCTTCGTCGAGACCCTCCTGAGCGCCGGGAGGTTGGATCCCCGGGACCCTCCCGGTGTCTGACCTGCCGCCCGGCGGTGTCGTCTGGATCACGGGACATCCGGCGTCGGGCAAGAGCACCCTCGCCGAACGGGTCGTGGAAGTTCTCCGGGGTCGAGGCACGGTAACCCTGTGGCTCGACAGCGACGACCTCCGGCGGACCCTCACCCCGGACCCGACCTACTCCGAGGAAGAGCGAGATCGGTTCTACGGGAGCCTGGGACACTTCGCAGTCCTCGGAGCCGAGGGCGGCGCCGTGGCCGTCGTCAGCGCCACTGCGCCCCGGCGCCGATACCGGGACGACGTGCGGGAGCGGGTCTCCCGGTTCGCTGAGGTCTTCCTGGAGTGTGAGACCGAAGTCCTGGAGAGCCGGGATCCGAAGGGTCTCTACGCCGGGGCCCGCCGGGGCGAGATCGAGCGGCTCCCGGGTCTCGGAGCCCCCTACGAAGCTCCGACGGATCCCGAGCTCCGACTGGACAGCGGCGAGCTCGAGCCCGAAGAGCTCGCCGAAGCGGTCCTGGACTGGATCGAAGCCGCGGGCCTCCTCGATTCCAGAGCCCCGGAGCCGCCGCTCAGGTCAGGGTGACGTAGCGAGCCGCCGTGGCCCGAATCTCGCCCGTCGGGCCGCCGAGCGCTTCCTCGGTGAAACGACGGGCGGCCTCCCGGTGTCCGGCCTTCTGGAGCTCCCGGCGTACCAGGGCCACGGACGCCACGGGCTTGGTCTCCTGACCGGTCAGATCCACTACCACCTCGGGAAAGAGTGGGCCTTCGGAGCTCACCGATCGACCCTCATCCTCGGTGGCGATCGGTCCGGACAGCCGGACACCACGCCCTCCGTTCCGGGCTCCGAGACGTCGGGAAGCCATCGAAACCGTACGCCGAATCCCGGGTCCTGTCCGGTTCAATGGGCCCTCTGGCGGGACGAGTACCTGCCGTCGTCGAACCCCTCGAAGTAACGATCGACCAGAGGATGGCGGATGGGTGCGCGTTCCTCGTCCGGCTCGAGGTTCCGCTCGGCCACGTAGGTCGTGTGTCCGGCCCCGTGCACCAACACGTGATACCAGGGCCGGTCCTTCGGGGGCCGGGTCTTCGCCACCCGCTCGTACCACTCCTCGGTCCCCCGGAAGACCGGATCGACCTCGAAGATCACTCCCCGGTACTCGAAGAGGAGGTGGTGGACGAGCTGACCGATCCCGAACTTCGCTTCCGCCTCTTGCATCCCTCCCATGATAGGACAGCCATGTGGGCAGCTCCCGAAGACGGCTCCACCGTGGAAGATGCATCCCGGAGATCGGTCTCCGGCTCCTCGCCGACTGGAAACCAGGCGCCCCGTCGTCGAGGTCATGTCGCCACAGGTCTTCCGACGGTGTAGCCTCGAGCCGCCGGCTCGGTCTTTCCCGGGGCAACGACAGGATCAACCGAGTGATGCCCCTTCGATCTCGCCTGGGTCCGCATCGGGGGCGGCACACCGGACGAGCCCGGCGGCCAGGGATCAGATCACCCGGAGGTTCCCCCCGTCCACCGGGATCTGAGCTCCGGTCGTGTAGGCGAAGAGATCGGTACAAAGGGCAGCCGCCAACCGCCCCACGGCATCGGCCGGCACCTCCCGGCGGAGGAGATTCCGGGTCTTGTACTCCTCCACCGACATGCCGTAGGCCCGGGCCCGGGAGAAGAGAAGATCCTCGGACCACAGGCCGGTGTCGAAGACCCCGTCGGGATGGACCACGTTCACCCGGATTCCGTGGGGAGCCAGCTCCACCGCCGCCACCCGGGCGAGCTGGGTGAGGGCCGCCTTCGAGGCGGAATAGGCCGCCGCCCGGGGCCCCGGCGCGGCGACGTTCCGGGAACCGACGAACACCACCACTGGAGAGCCACAGGCTCGCCGGAGCAGGGGGATCGTCTCCCGGAGTAGGGTGAGCTGGGTTCCGGCGTTGGCTTCGAGAATCCTGGCCCATCGCTCGTCCGTGAGCTCCTCGATCTCCTCCCCGGGCGGGATCTCGCCTACGGTGCTCACCAGCAGATCGACACCGCCGAACCTACGCACCGCCTCCTCCAAGCTGGCCCTGACGCTCTCCTCTCCGCTGAGCTCGCACCGGAAGGAGAGCAGCTCGCGATCCTCCGGTACCGGATTTCGGTCCAGGGCCGCCACCGAGGCTCCCAGGGCCCGAAAGGCTCCGACCGTGGCCCGACCGATTCCTCCCGCCGCCCCGGCCACCAGGGCCACCCGGCCCGGCAGCCCTTCGCCCCAAACCTCGAAGCCCTCCGGCACCGGGGCCGGCTTCTCCCCGCCGCGCTCCAACTCGTAGACTTCCCGGGCCGCCAGGGGCCGCCAACCTCCCAGCGCCTCGGCGATGCGGATGGCGGTGGCCGTTCGCCGGTAGATCTCCGCCGTCTCCCGGGCCTCCAGGAAGTCGGCACCCGCAGCGAAGATTCCCGTCCCCGGCGCCACCACGATCCTCGGTGCCGGGTCGCCCGCGTCCGGGGCTCCGCTCCCGCCGAGGCGTCGGAGCTCCGCCCGGGTCCGGTTGGTCCAACGGGCGAGCGAGCCCACGATCGAGCCCGGATCCCGGATCACCGCCGGAGTCCGACGGGTGCGATCGACGTGCCAGGGACTCAGAGGACCCCGACCCGAGAGGGACTCCACCTCCGGATGGGCCGCGAACTCCCGGGCTTCGGCCCCGGCGTCGAGGGTCAGGATCAGAGGACGTCCGGCCAGGCGGGACAGCTCACGGCGGAGCTCGGCGATCTCGGACGAGGACCACTCCCGGTAGGATCCCCGACCGACATGGATCTCGGGATCCGGCAACGCGTCGAGGGCCGGTCCCACGATCTGTCGGAGGCTCTCCCAGGCCGTACGGGCATCGTCGGAGAACACGAGAACACCTTCGTTGAGGAGGATCGCCCCCTCGAAGGGACCTTGTTTCGACTCCCAGGCCCGGCCAACCGAGCGTGCCTGCTCGGTGACGGTCGGACACCAAGGGAGGACCAGACATCGGTCGCCCCAGAGGTCCCGAGCCCTCTGCGTCCCCCCTGGAGTCTGAGTCAAGGTCAGCACCGCGTCCGGACGGGCATGAAGCACGCACCGGTGGGGAAGAGAGGCGTGGAGGAGAATCGTCTCCGGCGCTGCCGTCGCCTCCCGGTCGAAGAACCCCCCTGCCACGGCTTCCGGCTCCCGGGAATCATCGGGTTCTGTCCCCTCCAGTCGGAGCTCGAGCGGCCGCAGGGCCAGGGGGACCGGGTCGCCGCCGGTGCCACCCACCGCGGTCCAGAGAGTCGCGATCGGGTCGGATCCCGGCCCGGGATGCTCGCCCCGAACGGAGACGGTTCCCCCCTCGTGGAATCCGAGGACCGGATCGCTCTCCAGGAGGCCCACCAGATGGCGGAGCGCCCCGATTCCGGCGTCGGACGATCCTTCGGCCATCCGATCGGCGGCGGTCTCGTCCCAGTCCGGAAGATCCCCGGAGCGACGCTCGGAACGGGGACCGGGAAGAGGGTGGATCATGGCCTGGAAACTACGTCCAGCGCAACCAGCGGCCCATGACCGAGATCATGTGGGTAAGCTTCCCCCGTGCGGGGTATCGAGCACATCCCCTGGCTCTACGACGCCATGATGGAGCTGGCCGACCGGGGACGTCTCGGCCAGTGGCGCCGGCGTACGGTCCGGAACCTCCAGGGCCGCATTCTCGAGGTGGGCTGCGGAACGGGTCGGAATCTCCCTCTCTATCCGGACGACGCCCGGGTGGTGGGGCTCGAGCCCGATCTCGGAACCCTCGGACGAGCTCGAAAGCGGGCTCCCGAGACGTCCCTGGTCGTGGGCCGGGCCGAGGACCTACCCTTTCCCGACCGGACCTTCGACGTCGTGGTCAGCTCCCTGGTCTTCTGCAGCGTAGACCGACCGGCGGAGGGACTCCGGGAGGCACGGCGGGTCCTCCCGGCCGACGGGGAGCTCCGGATGCTCGAACACGTCCGAGCCGAGGGATCTCTTCCGGCCCGGCTGCAGGACCTGGTCCAGCCCCTCTGGACCTGGATTACCGGAGGCTGCCGACCGAACCGGGACACGGAGGCCCGGGTCCAAGAGGCCGGTTTCCGTATCCATCCCGGATCCCGGAAGGCCCGGGGCACCCTCCGTTCCTTCCGGGCCAGGCCGGACTCCGTCGCGAGTCCGAGTTCCGGTCCCGGCTCCGTTCCCTGATCCATCCGGCACGAGTTGTCCGGGTGGGAACGACTCTCGACCAGGCTCAGGGTGGTCTGTCGGGCCCTCGATACACGGGCCGATGGGGACGGTTTGCTCTCCGAAGACCACGTCTGCAAAGCGGGTGACTCGAAGTTGCCGTCGGTTGGCTTCGACCTGAGACTCATATTCTTGAACGATCTTCAATCCGTTTTGAAACGATTACAAGAGGAGGCGTCGGGAACCTCCAGCGGTCGGCCAGTGAGCCCCGGATTCCTTCATCCGCAGGGCCATTCCGGTCCTCGGATCTCGGAACGACGGTTGCAACACGATTCAGTAGAAACCCAGTCCCTCGAGCATGGGAGTCGGTGGGCGCGTTGCTCGTCGACCGCGGTCTTTCCGCCACCCGTTCACATTGCGACACGACGAGGAGGTCATCCACGTCAATGCCACGCAATCGAGAGCAAGTAGAACAGGAGATCAAGAACACCCTGGGGCTCGTTCCCAGCTTCTTGGAGCACCTCCCGGACGAGACCCTCGACCAGGAATGGTCGCTCTTCAAGCGTTGGGAGCTCCAGGAGACCCTGATCCCGAAGAAGTACAAGGAACTGATGATGCTGGCGGTGCACGCGGAGACGAAGTGCCGCTACTGCACGCTGTTCCACACCGAGATGGCCCGGATGTACGGGGCCACGGAAGCGGAGATCGAGGAGGCCGTCCTCCTGGCGAAGCACACCGTCGGGTGGAGCGCCCTTCTCAACGGAGTCCGTGAGGACGAGGATCGCTTCGCGAGGGAGCTCGAGCAGATCGGCGAGTACCTGAGCGAGCGCCAGGCCGCCTGACCGTGAAGGTCGAGCGTCCGAAGCCCGCGGTCTTCCGGCTCACCCTCCACGGCGTCGAGCTCTCCGCCCTCATCGCGGCGGCTCGTTGGGTCGAGGAGGGAGCGGAAGGCGAGCTTCCCCCGGAAGCCCGGGACCAGCTCCGCAAAGTGCTGGAAAGCTATGACGAGGAGGTCCGTCGGCTCGAGAGTTGAATCGACGGTCCTCTCGTCTCGAACATCGAGCCGGTGGCGCGCCGTGGAAGCGCGCCCCCGGCGTTCTTCGTCTGG
>JAWVZJ010000195.1:0-5489 GCA_033722255.1 Thermoanaerobaculia bacterium
ATCCCCTCCAGATCGAAGCGGCCCAGGGAGCGGTTCTCGGCCGCGATGTCCCGCTCGCCCTGGAGGACGTGGATCTCCACCGTGTCCTGGTTGTCGACCACGGTGGTGAAGACCTGGGTCGTCTTCGTCGGGATGGTGGAGTTGCGGGCGATCAGCGGCGTGAAGAGGCCACCGTGGGTCTCGACGCCGAGGGAGAGGGGCGTCACGTCGAGGAGGACGACGTCCTTGATCTCGCCGTCGAGGATGCCGGCCTGGATGGCGGCGCCGATGGCCACCACCTCGTCCGGGTTGATCTCCCGGTTCGGGACCCGCCCGAAGATCTCCTCCACCGCCCGGGCGACGATCGGGCTCCGGGTCTGGCCGCCGACGAGGAGCACCTCGTCGATGTCGTCGGCTTCGAGCCCGGCCTCGGCGAGGGCGTCGCGACAGGGATCGTCCGTCCGTTCCACGAGCTCCCCCACGAGCTCCTCGAAATGGCTCCGGGTGAGGGTCCGGGACAGATGTCGGGGTCCCGAGTCGTCGGCCGAGATGAAGGGGAGGTTGATCGGCGCCTCCTCCGCCGTCGAGAGCTCGCACTTGGCCCGCTCGGCCGCCTCCTTGAGTCGCTGGAGCGCCATCCGGTCGCTCCTGAGATCGACGCCGGTCTCCTCCTCGTACTCCTCGATGAGCCAGTCCATGATCCGTTGGTCGAAGTCCTCACCCCCGAGATAGGTGTCGCCGGAGGTGGCCTTCACCTCGAACACGCCCTCGTTCAGCCTGAGGATCGAGATGTCGAAGGTTCCGCCGCCCATGTCGTAGACGGCGACGTGCTCGACCCCCTCCCGCTTCTCCATCCCGTAGGCCAGGGCCGCCGCCGTCGGCTCGTTCAGGATCCTCTCCACCTTCAGCCCGGCGATCTTCCCGGCGTCCCGGGTCGCCTGGCGCTGGGAATCGTCGAAGTAGGCGGGAACGGTGATCACGGCCTCCGTCACCTCCTCTCCGAGCTCCTCCTCGGCGAACTCCTTGATCTCCTGAAGGATGAAGGCCGAGATCTCCTCCGGGCTGTACTGCCGGTCCCGGATCTCGATCTTGACGTCTCCGTTGTCCGCCTCCACCAGGGTGTAGGGGAGTCGGTCCAGGGCCCGCTGGACCTCCTCGGAGTCGAATTTCCGTCCGATCAAGCGCTTGACGGCAAAGATCGTGTGCCGGGGATTCGTGATCGCCTGGCGCTTGGCGATCTGGCCCACCAGCCGGCTCCCGTCGTCGGCGAAGGCCACGATGGAGGACATCGTTCGGCTGCCCTCCCGGTTCGGCAGGACCCGGGGCGCCATTCCTTCCATCACGGCGACGCAGCTGTTCGTCGTCCCCAGGTCGATTCCCAGTACCTTCTCGCCCACGGCTCAGCTCCGGCCCGGGGTCGGTCGGTCAGTCATTCTCTTCGTCCTCCTCCACCGGGAGCGCCACCTTCACCAGAGCCGGTCGGAGGAGCCGGTCGTGCATCACGTACCCCCGTTGCATCTCCTCGGTGACCGTCGCCTCGTCGACCTCCGGGGTCTCCTCCCGGTCCACGGCCTCGTGGACCGTGGGGTCGAAGGTCTGGCCCAGGGACTCCACCGCCTCCACTCCGTGCTGCCGGAGCAGGTCCCGCATCTGGCGCAGAATCATCTCCACCCCGGTCTTCAGATCCTCGGCCGACCCACCCGCCAGCAGGGCCCGCTCCAGGTTGTCGATGATCGGGAGGAACTCCCGCATCGTATCGAACCGAGCGTATCGCCGAAGATCCTTCCGCTCCCGCTCCGCCCGCTTTCGATAGTTCTCGAAGTCGGCCAGGGTCCGGACGCTCCGGTCCCGGAGCTCCTCCAGCTCCTCCTCGAGGCTGGCGATGGTGGTGTCGTCGTCGCCGTCGTCGGCCAGAGCCTGCTCCGCCCTCTCCACGGCCTCCATGGCCTCCCGGGCCACCTCGTCGACGTCGGCCTCCTCGTCCAGGTCCAGGACGTAGGTGTCCTCCCGTCCGGATCCTTCGGCCTCCTCGTCCTCTTCCTCGTCCAGATCGACCTCGAGGTCTCGTTCTTCGTTCACGGTGTTTCCGGCTCCCTGGTCACTGTTCGGGTCACTGTTCGGGTCACTCTTCGAAGGTCTCCACCAACGCCTCGCTCAACGTCGCGGCCAGGAACTCCACGAGGGGGATCACCCTCTCGTACTGCATCCGCGACGGCCCCATGATACCGAGGCTACCGATGACCCGATGCCCGGCCCGATAGGGCGTAGCCACGAGGCTGAAATCGAGCTCCGAAGTCAGGTCGGTATCGTCTCCGATCCAGGCCCGGACTCCGGGCCCCTCGAGACATTGATTCAGGAGGGATACCAATCGTGCTTTGTCCTGGAATGTCTCGAACAGTCGCCGCACACGATCGACGTCGGCAAGCTCGGGCTGGGACAGGAGCTCCGTGGTCCCCTCCACCTTGAGATCTGGGAGGTCGGCCGCCTCGAGCGTCCGACCTCCCAGGGCGATCACCAACCGCAACAGACGGTCCATCCGGGCCCTCTCGTCGTCCATCAGGGCCAGGAGTCGGTCTCGAATCTTCTTCAGGGACAGACCGCCGAAGTTTTCGCTCAGGTAGTTGGCCACCCGGTTCAGGTCCTCCCTGGAGACCGGCTCGTCAAGCTCCACGATCTTGTTGTCCACGAAGCCGCTGGAGGAGACGATCACGCAGAGGACCCTGGTGCCGGAGAGGGGAACGAAGTCGATCCGTCGCAGTACCGTGGCTCCCATGGCGGGCACCAGCACGATCCCCACCCGCTCCGAGAGCTCGGAGAGGAGCTGGGAGGCGGCCTCGATCCGATCTTCCGCGCTTCCCCCCACCTCTGCCAGGGTCGACTCGATGTAGTGACGCTCCCGGCTCGGGACCTCTTGCTGCCGCATGAGGTCCCGGATATAGAGGTGATAGCCCGCTGCCGTCGGCACTCGACCCGCCGACGTGTGGGGCTGATGGAGGAGGCCCACGTCCTCCAGGTCGGCCATCACGTTGCGAATCGTGGCCGAGGACAGGGCGTGGCGCTCGTGCTTGGCCACGGTCCGGGAGCTCACCGGCTCCCCGTGGACGATGTACGTGTAGACCACATCCTTGAGGATCTCCCGATCCCTGGGCGTGAGGCTGTCTGGACTGGTTTCCCTGCTCATGAGCTTCGAATCGCGGAGGATCCCGGGTCGACCACCCGAGACACAAACAACAATTCATCATAGTTTTCCGACCGGTCCAGTGTCAACGGATCATCCCAGACAAACTCAGTGTAGACAGTTGTTTACGGTTCCAGTGACTCATCGGTCGCTACCGATCCGATCCAGGTGGCGAGCCAGCTCGCGCCGGGAGTCCTCTCCTATCCCCCCCTTTCCCTCGAGGAGCCGAAGGGTCGCCCGAGCCAGCGTCAGGACGAGAGGCACCAGCTCAGGGGCCGACTCCTCGAGATCCCGTACCTGTTCCAGATAGCTCGGCTCGCCCCGGGCCACCGGACCGGTGATCCCCCGGACCGGATCCCGGGCGGGGGTGAAATCCAGCGCTCCCCGGGCCAGGGTCCGGTAGCCGTCGAGGACTCCGTCGGGGAGGTCCCGGGACCGGGCCACGGAAGCCGCCGCGGCCAGCACGGTGGTCACCCCTCCCGCGGCGAGGGTGGCTCCCAGGTGGTAGAGGCTCCGGGATTCCGCGGGCACGATGCCGTGATCCGCCCCCCAGGCCCCCGCGAGACGTCGTCCCATCGCCACGGCGGCGGGATCGCCGTCCAGAGCGAAGAAGGTCTCGGCGGCGATCTCGAGGTCGGGGAGTGTCTCGGGAAAGGCCCGGAGGGGATGGAACGACCCCGGGATCGATCCCCGCTTCCGGAGGCGCTCGAGGATCTCCCCACCCCGACGTCCTGAGGTGTGGAGCACGACCCTCGCCTGAGGCCGGAGGCTCAACCGCCGGGCCACGGCCGGCAGGACCGGATCCGGAACGGCGAGGACTAAGAGATCTTCGTCCCGGCTCTCGAGGCTCTCGACCCGCATCACGGGACGGGACAATCCCTCCGACTCCGGATCGGCAGCGCGGCCGGCGATCTCGCCGAGCTCGGCCCCGGAAGCCTTCATCCAGGCGAGAATCGACCGCCCGACGCGTCCCGGACCGACCAGGCTGAAGCGGAGACCGGTCAGGGGCGGATCCGAGCCGATCATCGGCCTCCGGCGGCCGCCCCTACTCCTTCGGCCGGAGAGCGATGTTGAGCTTCAACAGGAACTTTTCCGCCTTGGGGACGCTCCCCAGGTCGACCTTGAAATCTCGGACCGAGTCCACCACCTGATTCTCGCCGTCTTCGACCTGGAGGTTCAGGAGGAACCGCTGGACCCGGTCGAAGTCCGATCGGGTCAGGGTGAGCTGGATCTCCCGGCTGATCTCGCTCCGACCGTTCCCCGGCGCCGACTGTCGGCTCGCCCGCTTCGGCTTGCCGGAGAGGGTCTGCTTCCGGATCCTCTCCAGCTCCGCCATCACGTCGTCGGCGCTCTTGGCCTTCACCTTCCGGGCGGAGGGGGGGGACTTCGGGCCCGGCGGCTCCGCCGGGGCCGCCGCTGCCGCCGCCGGTTCCTCCGTCGGCTCCGGGGACGCCGGGCGCTCTTCCGGTCGCTCGTCCGACCTCTCCGCAGCCTTCGGGGCCTCGAACTCCGGCTCCACGTCGGGCTCGGGCTCTCCCTCCGGCTCGGCCTTCGCCATCGCCGCCGGGGGATGTTCCTCCGGACCGACGGCCGTTCCCGGCCTCTCCTCGGTCGTCGGAGCCCCGGCGGCGGCAGCAGCGGGCGAAGCTGCCTCGGAAGTCGTCGCCGCAGCCTTCGGCCCCTCCTCTCCTTTGGCGAGACGGCGCTTCAGGCTGAGGAGAGTGAGCCGGGAGATCCCCTTCAGAGTCTCGAAGACCCCCTCTCCGGTAATGGCGATCGACTCGTAGTAGGGCCAATCCTCTCGGTTCAGGGCCTGGTTGAGCTCCTCCACGGAGCAAATGTCGGAGAGGTCCCGCTTGTTGAACTGAAGGACGAGGGGAATCGACTCTACCGCCAGGCCCATCTCCGCCAGGTTCTCCTCCAGATTCTTGAAGGAATCGATGTTCGCCTGGAGCATGGGCCGCTGGGAATCCGCCACGAAGACGACACCGTCCACTCCTTTCAGCACGAGCTTCCGGGTCGTGTTGTAGAACACCTGTCCCGGAACGGTGTAGAGCTGGATCCGGGTCGTGAATCCGGCGATCGATCCCACGTCGATCGGCAGGAGGTCGAAGAAGAGGGTTCGGTCCGTATCCGTCTCCAGGGAGACCATCTCCCCCCGGGAGTCGTCGGCCGTCCGGGAGTAGATGTACTGGAGGTTGGTCGTCTTCCCGCAGAGGCCGGGTCCGTAGTAAACGACCTTGGCCGCCATCTGCATCGTGCTGTAGTTGAAGAAGACCATTCCGAATCCCGACGCGTGCCGATTGACCGGGCCTTCGAGCTTAGCAGAATG
>JAWVZJ010000196.1:0-5465 GCA_033722255.1 Thermoanaerobaculia bacterium
ATGCGTGGCTACTCCGAAAATGGGCCCGATCCAACCGAGGAACTCGACTGCGGGAGGTCCGCAGGGTGCGGGAGCGGGGCCGGGGGGCGGGTTCGCTCAAGCGCTCTTCTCGAATCTTGCCCAAACAACCCAGGCGCGGCAAGCAGATGCGCACAGGCGCGGGCCCACGGTCAAAGATCGAATAGCCCGCGCCGTCCCCTCCCGGCCCCGCTCCCGCAACCGGAGGACCGGCCCAGGGTCATCCACTGGTCGGCTCCCCGTTTTCATCCTCATGGGTGCCCAGAGCAACTCTACGGGCATGTCGGGCTGCTAGACCCCGATCAGCCCTTCGTGAGCGCCTCCCAGAGACTCGTGAGGTCCTCCGGCGGCGGGGCCACGAGCTCGAGCCTCTCCCCCGTCACCGGATGATCGAGTGACAGCCGCCAGGCGTGGAGCGCCGGACGGGGAAAGGACCGGAGGGGCCCGTGGAGCCGGGGAGGGAGCGGTTTCCACCGGGCCTCGCCGTAGACCGGATCCCCGACCAGGGGGTGCCCCGCATGCTTCGCGTGCACCCGGATCTGGTGGGTGCGACCCGTCTCGATCTCGATCTCCGTCCAGCTCACCTTTCCGATGGTCTCCAGGCGCCGGAAAACGCTCCGGGCCGGCCGTCCCCGCTTCCGGACCGTCATCTTCTTCCGACGCGTGGGATGGCGTCCGATCGGAGCTTCGATCCGGAGCTCCTCCCCGGGATCCCCGTAGAGGACCCCGAGGTAGCGCTTCTCCACCGTTCGCCCGGAGAAGGCCCGGATCAGGCCCTGGTAGCCCCGCTCGGTCCGGGCCACGACCAAAACCCCGGTGGTGTCCAGGTCCAGTCGATGGACGATCCCCGGACGGCCGGGGCCTCCCACTCCGGCCAGCTCGGGATAGTGGGCCAGCAACCGGTGGGCCAGGGTTCCGGTGCGGCGCCCCGCCCCAGGGTGCACCACCAGGCCGGCGGGTTTGTTCAGGGCGATCAGATCCTCGTCCTCGTGGAGCACCTCGAGGGGTCCCTCCTCCGGCTCGATCCGAGGATCCCGGGGAGGAGGGATCCGTACATCGATGACCTGCCCCTCTCGGAGACGGGTCGAGGCCTTCGCGTCCTCTCCGTCGACCTCGACTTCCCCGGCCTCGATCCACTGTTGCACCTGGTTTCGAGCGGCCTCCACGTGGTCCGTGACGAATCGGTCGAGCCGCTCACCGGCCCCGGCGGGGGGACCTCGCACCCGCCTGCGCCCCCCCTCGCTCATGGGTCGTCGTCCAGACCGGAGCTCCGGCGGCGGCCCCGGCCCCCGCCGGAGCGACTCCCTCCCGGGGTCGGAAGGCGTCCCAGGCCATGAGGATCAGGCCCACGGTGATCGCGCTGTCGGCGACGTTGAACGTGTGCCAGTGGTACGTCCCCACGTAAAAGTCGATGAAGTCGGTGACGGCCCCGGCCATCATCCGATCCAGGAGGTTTCCCACCGCACCCCCCAGGACGAGTCCCAGGGAGGTCAACAGAAGCCGGTCTTCGACGGGGGTGCGGCGGAAATAGATCAGGACGACCACGAGGGCGAGGATGCCCACTCCGGCCAGGACCCACGTCCGCACGAGGTCGCCCCGAGCCGCGAAGAGCCCGAAGGCGACGCCGGTGTTCTCCACGTGGGTGAGATTCAGGAAGCCCGGGATCAGAGGTCGGCTCACCAGGAGCGGGAGGTGCTCCTGGACGAGCCACTTCGTCCACTGATCCAGGGCCAGGACAGCCAGGGCCAGGAGGAGGTAGACGCTCTTGCCGCGGAAGGTGGGAGAGCTCTGGGTCACGGCGGGGGTCGGCTCGGCTCAGCTCAGAGGAGCTCGATAGCGGGCCGATGGTCCCGGTCCTGGGACTCGGCGACGGGCTGGCAGGTGATCTCTCCCCGGAAGGTGTTGACCCCGGCCCTGAGATGCTGGTCCTCCTCGATGGCTATCTCCACCCCCAGATTCGCCAGCTTCTTCGTGTAGGGGAGGGTCACGTGGCAGAGCGCGTAGGTAGAGGTCCTGGGTACCGCTCCCGGCATGTTGGCTACGCAGTAGTGGACGACCCCCTCCACCTCGAATACCGGGTTGGAGTGGGTCGTGGGTCGGGTGGTCTCGAAGCAACCTCCCTGGTCCACCGCCACGTCCACCATCACCGAGCCCTTCTTCATCTCCGTGAGCATCTCCCGACTCACCAGCTTCGGAGCCGACCGTCCGGGGATCAGCACCGCGCCGATCAGGACGTCTGCCCGGGACAGGGCTCCCAGGAGGTTGTACTGGTTCGAGGCCAGGGTCGTCGCCGCCCCGGCGAAGACATCGTCGAGGAAACGCATCCGGTCGGGGCTCTTCTCGAGAATCGTGACCCGGGCACCCATCCCCAGGGCGACCTTGGCGGAGTTGAGTCCCACGATCCCTCCACCGATGATGACTACGTCCCCCGGTGGGACTCCCGGCACTCCGCAAAGGAGGGTTCCCCTCCCGCCACTGAAGCGCTGCAGATAATAGGAGCCGACGAGGGTCGCCATTCGGCCCGCCACTTCGGACATCGGTGTCAGGAGCGGGAGCCGCCCCTGCTCGTCGGTGATCGTCTCGTAGGCGATCCCGGTGACCTCCTTCTGCAGGAGGACGTCGGTGAGCTCCGGCTCGGGGGCCAGGTGGAGATAGGTGAAGAGAGTCTGGCCCTCTCGCAACTGCTCGTATTCGGGTCCCACGGGCTCTTTGACCTTGACCACCATCTCCGCCTCGCTCCAGACGGCGTCGGCGTCGGGAACAATCGTGGCCCCGGCCTCCTCGAACTCCTCGTCGTGGATCCCGCTGCCGAGACCCGCGTGACGCTGCACCAAGACCTCGTGCCCGTCCTCGGTCAGGGCGTGGGCGGTGGCGGGCACCATTCCCACCCGGTACTCCTGGTCCTTGATCTCCCTGGGGACACCGACCTTCACGAGCTCTTCCTCCCGGCCTGTGTCCGGGAGTCTCCTCCGGCGCCGGACATCTCCACCTTCCCCTTGAAGAAGGAGCCCTCGGCCAGCACCACCCTCGGTGCCACCACGTCCCCCTCCAGCCGACCGGAATCCAGGATCTCCACCTTCTCCCGACCCTCGACATTCCCCACGACCCGGCCGCCGATCCGGACATTGCGAGCCGTGACGTCTCCCTTCACCCGGCCTTTTCGACCGATGGTCAGATCGCTGTCCAGCCGAATCCTGCCCTCCACCTCGCCATCGATGAGCAGATCGCTCTTGCCTTCGACCTCCCCGTCGATCTTGCAGCCGGGCGCGATCTGGGACCGTGCGCGGTTCTCCGGCCGAGCCGGCCGCCTTCGCTGCTGTCGCTGGGGCGGGGACTTCGACGACCGGTCCCTCGGAGAAGAGTCCTCCTTCGAGGAGGAGGGGGGGTCCTCGCGGCGAAAAATCGACATCTGTGCGGGTCTCCCGGGGTTGTCCTGTCGGTCTCGATCAGGAAGAGGCCGAGGGCGAAATTGGAGCGGGCAACGGGACTCGAACCCGCGACATCAAGCTTGGGAAGCTTGCACTCTACCGACTGAGTTATGCCCGCTCTCCATGGGTCGCCAATCTACCCAAGCCACCCGGGAAGGTCAAGCGCCGAAGGCAGCTCTCGGCACCTGTCGAGGACCGGTCTTCAGCCCACCGGCGCTTCGATCTTCAGGTGCCGCGCCCAGGCGATCCGAAGGTTCTCCGGCAGGTCCAGCTCCGAGAAGATCTCTCGAACCTCGTCCCGGCTCACGTAGAGCCAGATGTCGCTCCACTCCGCGTATCGGAGGAGGTGGGAGATCGCCCAGGCCCTCCGGTCCCCCGGGCCCTCTTCCAGGATCCGCTCCAGCTCCTCTTCGGCGATGGCTTCGTCCGGGAAGAAGTAGAGACCCTCCTCCTCTTCGGACTCGGAATCGTCCGGCGGAGTCTCCGGTACCTCCTCCTCTGGTCTCTCGTCGGTCATCCCGTATTCAGTATACCCGGTCTCGGCGAGCTCCGTGCTCAGCCCGCCGGTGGATCCTCCCCCTCGGGGCCCCGTCCTTCACCCTCCTCGGCCTCCATCTCCTCGAGGAGCTGATCCGCCCGATCCCTGGCCAGGCTCACCAGGCTCGCCACCCGGGAACCGGGGAGCACGAAGATCCCGAAGGGTCCGAACGTTCCCTGTCCTCCCATCATCCCCATCATGTTTCCGAAGCCCATGTTCTGAAGAGGGGCATCCTCCCCGGCCCGGGAGAGGATCGTCATCAGGGCTCCCACCGGCCGACCCCGGCGGTCGAAGACCGGGAGACCGAGACCTCCGAGGTCGCCGTCCAGGATCCATGCCCGGCGAGGCTTCTTCAGCTCGCCCCCGATCCGGGCGGTACCCAGATACGGGGCAAAGTCGAAGCTCTCGCCGAGGCGCTGAATCCCCAGCACCTCGTCTCCGATGGCCGGTGTCGCGGAGTCGGCGAAGCGCACCGGCTCCACGGGCGTCTCCGGTTGCCGCTTCAACTGGAGAAACGCCAGATCCAGCGGCGAGTCGGTGGCGGCCAGGAAGGCGGGGATCTCCTCCCCCTCCTCCGTCACCACCTCGAACTCGCTGGGACGCATCTCGATCCCGAAAGTCTCGCCCCGGCCCATCTCCCGCATCATCTCCGTCATCCGGTTGGACGAGATGTGCGAGTTCCAGATCATCACCAGTCCCCGATTATCGACCAGGGCGCCGTTCAAATCGAGCCGGGCCTCCTGCTCCTGGGCCTGACCGCCCATGTTGAACTTCGTCTCCACCAGCGCTTCCACCCGGACGATGGCCGGGTTCCACCTCTCCAGGATCTCGGCTCGGGAGGGAGGAGTCTCTGTCGGCGGGTCCTCCCCCGCCTGGAGTGGGGCCGTCACCAAAGACAGACCCAGCAGGCCGAGGATCGTCCCCGTTCGTCCTAACACGTCGTTCATGCCGCTTCCTCCTTTTTCGGAGCCTTCCCGGCCCCCGTGAGCGCCTGCCAGTCCGGCTCGATCAGGACGAAATGAGTCCTCTCCCCCCGGCGGAGGAAGATCTTCACCAGCTCGGACCGCTCCTCCACGATCTCTCCCATCACGCTTTCGAAACGATCCACGTCCGGGACCGGTCGGCCGTTGATCTCCATGATCAGGTCCCCGAGCCGTAGACCCGCCATGTGGGCCCAACCTCCCATCGTGGCGTCCTCGACCATTACTCCCTCCAACTCCCGGGACCACCGCCGCTCGATCCGATCCAGGAGCGTGAGGTCCCGGACCACGAATTCCAGCTCCTCCTGCTCCGCCTTCTCCGCCTCCTCCGGGTCCGTGGGCTTCGGCTCCATGAGGACCGGAATCGTCCTCTCCATGCCGTCCCGGAGGACGGTGAGCTCCGCCTCCTCTCCGATCGTGAGCTCCTCCACGATGCGGCGGAGATCCTGGCTGTCCTGCGGCCGCTCCGCCTCCAGGGGCTCCCCCTCCACCGCCACCAGG
>JAWVZJ010000197.1:0-5465 GCA_033722255.1 Thermoanaerobaculia bacterium
CCCTCGGCCAGCCGGATCTGGGGACCGAGGCCCAGCGAGAGACGGGACGGGAGGCCTACGACAAGTGGTGCGCCCAGTGCCACGGCGAGGGCGGGGCGGGAGACGGGCCGGCGGCGCCCTTCCTGAAGCCCGCCCCCCGGGACTTCACCTCGGGCAAGTACCAGATCCGTTCCACTCCCACCGGGTACCTCCCCACCGACGACGACATCGCCGGGGTGATCCGGGAGGGGATTCCCGGCACCGGGATGCCCGGATTCCCGAACCTGACCGAGGCCCAGGTCACCGGCCTCGTCGCCTATCTCAAGACGTTCTCCGAGGACTTCGAGGACCCCGCCGCCTACGCGGAGCCGATCCCCATTCCGGATCCTCCGGCCTTCGAGGAGGAGAACCTGGAAGCGGCGAGGCAGGTCTACCAGGAGACCGGCTGTGCCCGGTGTCACGGAGACGAAGGCCGGGGAGACGGGCGCTCGGCTCCTACCCTGACCGACGACCGGGGACGGCACGTCCGGGCCGCCGACCTCACCCGCCCCTGGACCTTCAACGGGGGCCCGACCCGCCGGGACATCTACCGGAGCATCTCCACCGGGCTGAACGGAACCCCCATGGCCGGCTTCGCCGACGGCCTGAGCGAGGAGCAGCGGTGGCAGATCGTCGACTTCATCACGGCCATCTCCGACGGGAAGACCGAGCCGGGGTACGCGAACCTCCTCCGGGCCCGGACCGTGGAGGGGGAGCTCGATCTGGAGAACGCCGACGAGCTCTTCGCCGGGGCTCCCGCCGCCCGGTTTCCCCTCTTCGGGCAGATCGTCGAGCCCGGTCGGGAGTTCCATCCCGGGGTGATCGCAGTGGAGGCCCGGGCGGTCGTCAACGAGGAGGAGATCGCCGTCCGGGTGGTCTGGCACGACTTTCTGGCGAACACCGCGGGCACGAACTCTCCGGACATTCAGGTCCCGTCGGAGGAGGTCCTCCCCTCGGAAGCCGAGACCGCCGGCGAGGAGGAGGCCGAGGGCGAAGGCTTCTGGGGCGAGGCCGCGGCGGAGGAGCCGGAAGAGGACGAGGAGGGCGGCTTCTGGGGTGACGCGGCGGAGGAGGAGCCCGCTACCGAAGAGGGCGGAGACGAGGAGGCGGCGGACGCCGGCGGATTCTGGGGTGAGGCCGCAGCGGACGAGGATCCGGCCGATGAGGAGGGGGGAGGGTTCTGGCAGACCGACACCGAAGACGAGCCCTCCGCTCCCACCGCGGACACCAGCGAGTGGTCCGACGCCGTGGCGGTCCAGTTCCCCCACAGTCTTCCGGAGGGCATTCGGGAACCGTACTTTCTCTTCGGAGACGTCCAGAATCCGGTGGATCTCTGGTACCTGGACCTGGGGCGTCCCGACGAGCCCCAGCTCTGGGAGGCCCGGGGGAGCGACGACATGAGCCTCTCCGAAGGCATCCCGCCCTCCGCGACCTCCGAGTACGAGGCCGGCCGCTGGACGGTCACCTTCAAGCGGCGGCGGGAGGGACGGGGGGTCACCTTCCCGGAGGGCGAATTCGTACCCATCGCCTTCTCCGTGTGGGACGGGTTCTTCGGAGAGCGGGGATCCCGAAGAGGGCTCACGACCTGGTTCGATCTCTACGTTCCCCCGATGGAGAGACCGTCGCCCTGGAAACCCGTGGTCCGGACCGTCGGTCTGGTCCTGGGCGTCGAGATCTTGCTCGTGGGCCTGGTGCGCTGGCGCCGGAGACGGAGCGGCTCGGACGGAGCCGGCCAGGAGGGATCCGAAGGATCCAGAGAGAACAATCGAGCAGCGGCAGGAATGACGAACGCAGACGACGAAGCCTGAACGAGGAGCTCCCATGTACGAGACGATCTACATCCCCGTCGACAACTCCCGGCACTCCAACCGGGCCGTGGACACGGCCCTGGACCTGGGACGACGATTCGAGTCGAAGCTCGTGGGGTGCCACGTGTACGCGGCCCGGATGCACGACTACCGCTTCAAGCAGATGGAGTACACCCTCCCGGAGGAGTATCTGGTGGAGCAGGAGCTCCACCGGCAGCGGAAGATCCACGACAGCCTGATCACCATGGGGCTGGAGCTGATCTCCGACTGCTACCTGGAGCCGGTGGACGACCTCTGTCGGGAGGCGGGGCTCGAGTTCGAGCGGAAGATGATGGACGGGAAGCACTCGGTAGAGCTTGTGAAGGACATCGAGGAGAGCGAGTACGACCTGGTGGTGATGGGAGTCCTGGGAGTGGGGGCGACCAAGGACAGCCAGATCGGAGCCGTCTGCTCCCGGGTCACGGCGGAGACGGATCGGGACCTCTGGATCGTCAAGCACGTGCCGGGGGAGGACGAGCCGGAGCGGGACACGATCCTGGTGGGGATCGACGGGAGCCCCCGCTCCTTCGGCGCCCTGATGACCGGGGTGGAGCTGGCGAAGCGCTTCGACAAGAAGCTGGAGCTGATCGGGGTCTACGACCCCTACCTCCACTACGCGGTGTTCAAGGGGATCGTGGACGTCCTCACCGAGAAGGCGGCCAAGGTCTTCCGCTTCGAGGAGCAGAATCAGCTCCACGAGGAGATCATCGACACCGGGCTGGCCCAGATCTACCAGTCCCACGTCAGCGTGGCGGCCAGGATGGCGGAGGAGGCCGGAGTCGAGGCCACCCAGACCCTCCTGGACGGCAAGGCCTTCCAGAAGATCCTGGACCGGGCCCGGGAGATCGAGCCCTGGGTCCTGATCATGGGCCGCACCGGGATCCACAGCCCCGAGGACGACGAGGCCCTGGGCTCGAACGCCGAGAACCTCCTCCGGATGGCCCCCTGCGACGTGCTCCTCACCACCTCCGAGGTGGTACCGGAGCTGGATCTCAAGGCCGCGGAGTCGATCCACTGGACCCCGGAGGCGCTGAAGCGGATGGAGCGGGTTCCGGACCAGGTCCGGGGCATCGCCCAGACCGCCATCCTCCGTCTGGCCCTGGAGCAGGGACACAGCGTGGTCTCCTCGGATCTGGTCACGGAGGCCATGGATCGGTTCATGCCCAAGCGGACGGCGGAGATGAACGTCAAGCTGGCCGAGGCCCTGGTGGTGGAGAAGGCGGAGCGGACCGCGGTGGCCCTCTGTGCCGAGTGCGGGGTCGCCGCCCGGACGCCGGATCCGGTGCAGTGCACGGTGTGCGGCGCCACCGAGTTCGAGACCCTCTCCGCGGACACCGTGGCCCGGATCATCGCCGAGGAGGGAGGCGTCGAGGAGGAGACCACCTACGACGGCCGCAAGATCCGCTGGACCCGGGAGTCCCGCCGGGCCCTGAAGGCGATCGAGGACCGGTATCAGCGGCGGCGGGCCAAGGCCCGGGTGGAGAAGGCGGCCCGGGTCGCCGGTCTGGATCCGATCTCCCTGGAGTTCGCCACCCGGTTCATCGAGGAGGAGACCGGGGTCCTCTACCAGCCCTCCGCCGAGTACGAGGCCCGGAAGGAGGAGGTGGCCCGGGATGGGGTGGAGGCTTCCACGAACGGAACCGGAGAAGTCGAGGGTCACGAAGTGGACGACGAAGAGACCGGAGCCGACGAGAGGTCGGAGCAGGGGCCGGACTCTCGGCCGCTGGTGGCCCGGGATGCCGAGGGGATCCCCCTCCGGTCCGACCTGGAGTGGACGGAGAACGCCATGGTCCGGATCTTCGAGGTCCCTGCCGGGTTCATGCGGGACAAGACCCAGGAGCGGGTGGAGGAGATCGCCCGGAGCCGGTCCGCGACCGCCATCGACCGGGATCTGGTGGAGGAGGGGGTCCAGCGGGGTCTGCAGGCGATGGAGGAGGCCCTGGCCCGGGCGAGCCAGGGCGCGCCGCCCTCTCCGGCGTCGGAAACCCGGGCCGGAAGTGGCTCGGAGGCCGACGCCTCCGGCGGGACCTGCCCCTTCAGCCGGGCTCTGGAGGGAGACGACGCGGAGGTCGTGAAGGAGGTGATCCGGGAGTACCCCCTCAAGGAGGTGTCGGTCATGACGGAGATGGAGCGGAAACGCCGGGAGATGGAGGAGGGCTGACCCCCCGCCCGGAGAACCGGGCGAGAGCCATCGACCGATCGACGTCCCCTCTCGACTCTCGGTCGGTAGAATCGCGATGTGACCCGTTCGACGACCGACCCGATCCGACCGAGAGATCGAGCGTCCTTCCCTTCCCGTTCTCGGACAGGTCGAAGCCTCGAGAGTCTCGGCCTCCTGCTTCTCTTCGGCGTCCTGGTCCCCCTCTGGGGATGTGGAGCCGAGGCCTCCAGCCCATCTCCCGACTTCCGGCTCGTGGCCTGTCCGGCGGAGCCCTGCGTCGTGGTGACCCTGGACGGAGAGATCCTGGATCGATTGGAGGAGCGGATCCCGGGGCCCGAAGCCTGGAGTCGGATCGTCCCGGTCTTCACTGCCCCTGAGGCGAAGCGTTCCGAGGGCCGCCCCGTCCTCGGTCGCTATCGAAGGGAGGCACGCCACGAGCTGACGTTCTCGCCTGGGCTTCCCCTGGTCCCCGGGAGGAGCTATACGGTCCGGCTCCGCTGGAACGGGATCGCGGCCTTCCTCGAGGAGCCTCGGCTCGTCCGGTCTCCGGTGGAGTGGCGGTTCCGGGTCCCCGGCGACCCTCCGGCGAAGCCACCCGTGGGGCTCTCGATCGAGCCGGCGGGAGGCGCCATCCCGGTGAATCTCCTGCGGATCCACCTCGGATTCGACCGTCCCATGCGGTCGGAGAGCGTGGAACAGCACGTCCGGCTCGTGAGCTCCGCCGGGAACGAGATCCCCGGAGTCCTGGTCCCCGTCCCCGGTGGACTCTGGGACCCCACGGGTCGCCGGCTGACGCTCCTCCTCCGTCCGGACCGGGGGGAGACTCGGGACGCATCAGCGAGACCCGCTCTCCGACCGGGAGAGCGGGTCGAGCTGGTCGTCAGCGGTTCCTGGCCCGATCGCTCCGGGGCCCCCCTGGGGAGGACGGTCCGGAAGGGGTGGGTGGTGACGATGCCGGACCGGCGGGCGCCGGATTCCAGGAGCTGGATTCTTCGCGTTCCGGCCGTGGATGGCGAGGATCCTCTGAGGGTCGAGTTCCATGACGTGCTGGACGCCGCGTTGCTCCGGAGATCCCTGGACGTGGTGCTGGGAGACGAGGTCGTCCCCGGTCGATGGCTGGTGCGAAACGGGGGCCGGGCCGCGGCCTTCCTCCCGGCCCGGCGATGGAGCTCAGAGCGATATCGGCTCGTGGTGGCCGGATCGCTGGAGGACCTGGCCGGCCACCCGGTCCGGGGGCCTCGGGATCTCGAGTTTCGTCCCGTCAGTCCCTCGGAAGGGACGCCGCAATCGGTGTCCGCTAGCCTCTAGAGACTATCCCAAGACCAGGCATGGTCGCGCGTCCGGGTCTTGCGGTGCAGATCCACGGCGTGAGGAGGAGTCGAGGCGGTGCCATCGTCGACGACGAGCAACGCCGGAGATGCGCTGCAACCCCCGGGCGC
>JAWVZJ010000198.1:0-5434 GCA_033722255.1 Thermoanaerobaculia bacterium
GACCGGGAGGCCGTGGATCGTCTGGTGGCCGCCCTGTTCGAGCTGGAGCCCGGAGAGCTGGGTCCCTCGCCCACCGGTCCCGGCATCCAGCTCCCCACCCTGGACCCCGATGCCCTGGCCGACACGCTCATGGGTCTGGTCCAGAACGGAGACCCTATGGATCCCGACGAGGAGCTCCCCGCGGGCGAAGACGGCCAGGTGGACGCAGTGGCGGCCGGGCTCCTGAGCCTGGTGGAATCGGAACCCCTCACCTGAGAGGACGGTACCGAAAAGCGCTCGATCTCGAGATCCGGATCCCGGCTTCGTCAACCTCGTAGCAGGGGCCGAGTAGTATCGCGGGCCGGAGGTCGACCCGCCGATGCAGAACATCCTCGTCCTGGGAGCCGGCCACGCCGCCCCCTATCTGATCCACCGGCTCCTGGAGAGGGCCGAGGAGCGCAGCTGGAAGATCACGGTGGCCGACCGGGATCGGGAGGCGGCTCGAAGGCGCGTCGGGGACCACCCCCGGGGACGGGCCGAGTCCCTGGACCTGCAAGACGCGGCCGCCCGGGCCGAGCTGGTCCGACTCGCGGACGTGGTCGTCGACCTCCTGCCCCCCGCCCTCCAGCCCCTGGTGGCCCAGGACTGTCTCCGGCACCGGTGTCCGCTGGTCTCTGCCTCCTATCTCGATCCCAGAGTCCGGGGCCTGGATGGGGAGGCGAGGGAGCGGGACGTGCTGCTGCTGGCCGAGCTGGGGCTCGACCCGGGCATCGATCTCGTCTCCGCGGCCCACCTCCTGAACCGGGCCCGTTCGGCCGGGGGTCGGGTTCTCTCCTTCGAATCCTACGGAGCCGGTCTACCTTCCCGACCGGACGTGAATCCCCTGACCTACTGCGTGACCTGGAACCCCCGGAACGTGGTGATGGCCGGGGCCCAGGGAGCCCAGTATCTCCATGGAGGACGCCTCCACCTGGTTCCCTGGTGGCGGGTCTTCCGGGAGACGTGGACGGTCGAGGTCCCGGGGCTCGGCGAGCTCGAGGCCTACGCCAACCGAAGCTCCCTCGACTATCAGAGGAGCCTCGGACTGGACGACGTGGAGACTCTGGTCCGGGGAACCCTCCGGTACCCCCCCTGGATCGCCGCCTGGGACCTGGTCGTCCGCCTCGGCATGCCGAACGAGGGCCTCCGCATCCCAGACCTCCCGGAGCGTACCTGGGCCGAGCTCACGTCGAGCTTCCTTCCCCGAGGCTCCGGACCCACGGACGTAGAGAAGGGGGTTCGGAGCCATCTCGGCCTCCCGGCCGCATCACGCGAGATGGAAGCCCTGCGCTGGCTCGGCCTCTTCCGGAACCGCCGCATCGACGGTGACGTCCAGACTCCCGCCGAGGCCCTGGTGCGCCTCCTGACCGAGCGTCTCCGGCTCCCCTCGGGGGTTCCGGACCGGGTTCTCCTCCATCACCGGCTGGTCGTGGACCTCCCCGGCGGTCGGACGGAGGAATGGCTCTCCACCTTCGTCGAGGACGGCGACCCCGAGGGATTCACCGCCATGGCCCGGACGGTCGGATTGCCGGCGGCCCTGGGGGCGGAGCTCCTCCTGGACCGGAAGCTGGGCGTCCCGGGATGCCGGACGCCGGCCGACCCCGAGCTCTTTCCGATTCTCCGGGATGCCCTGGAGGCAGCCGGGATCCGATTCCGGGAGGAGCGCCGACCGCTCTGAGGAGCACCGGGAAGCGATGACGTCCGGTCGGCAGGGTCGTACGCGTCGGGCTTCAGTCCACGATCCGGTGGGGATACTCCTCCTCCCGTCCCTGGAAGGAGAGGATCTTCGGGTTGAGGACCCGACCCTCCCGAATCTCGATCGCCCGCTCGATAGTGGGCTCCCGGCTCCACGCCTCCGGTCCTTCCATCACCGTCTCCAGGTACGGCAGCAGCGCCACCGAGACCTCCCAGGAGGCCGCCCTCCAGAGGTAGCTCGGGGTGTGATCCACTGCGTAGTAGGTGACCGGCCCGACGGTGACGACCGGCTCGTCGAACGTGGTGGGCCGGGCGAAGGGAAAACCCATTCCCTCGTCGCAGCTCACATCCACGATCAGGGTTCCCTCCTCCAGCCGCTCCTCCTCGCCCTCCCGGAAGTACATCAGGGGATTCTCGGGATTCTGGAGGGTCCCATTGACGATCAGATCGGTCCCGGAGAGCTCTTGGACGAGGGGGACCCGCTCTCCGCTCTCCCGAACGGCCAGAGTGAACGAACCATCGTCGGAGCGGACCATCTGCCGATGGCGCAGGTTCGGAATCCGATCTGCCACGAGATGAGGAGGACGACGGGTATAGACGGTCACGTCCTCGAATCCCCGCCTCTGGAGGGCATACGCCGCACCCCGGCTCACCGATCCGAAGCTCAGCAGGGTAACCGGGCGCCGGGGACGACCGTAAAGCCCGTCGATGCCGGCGATCTCCAGGCCGTGCAGAACCCCACAGTAGCCCGCCATCTCGTTGTTCCGGGCCAGGAGATGCATCCCCTTCCTGCCGTCCCGACGCCACCGGAACATCTCTTCGAAGGCGATCAGGGTCAGGCGCCGATCGATCGCCGCCTGGGTCATCTCGGTCTGCTGCACACAGTGGGGCCAGCCCCAGAGCACCGTTCTCTTCGGAAGCTCCCGGAGATCCTCGGGAAGGGGCTTGGCCAGGAGGACCAGCTCGGAGCTCTCGAAAAGCACCTCCCGGGAGGCGAGCCCGGCCACCCGATCCTCGAGCCACCGATCTCCGAATCCGAAGGGCCGACTGTACCCGGACTCGAGCCAGAGATTCTCCCGGATCGCTTCCTGGAGCCCCTCCAGATGCCGGGGATGGAGGGGGACCCTCCGTTCGTTCTCCTTGCGGGAGGTGGCGACGACGGCGGTCTTCATTGGCATGGAAGCACCTCGGGGCAGGTCACGATTCGGGGCTGGCAGCAGTCTATCGAGAACCGTAGCGAGCCCGGTCCCTACGGTACGATCGGACCTCCGGACACGACCCGGGAGATGAGCCTTGAGCTGGAAGCGGTACTGGAACCGAATGCGAGCCGACGGAGGGAGAGAGCTCTACTGGCTCCTGGCGCTACTGGTCCTCGCCCTCTCCGCCTGGATCTTCGTGGAAGTGGCCGGCGAAGTGATGGAGGGAGGTGCGCAGGCCATGGACCGGGCACTCCTCCTGGCGCTGCGGAGCCCGACGGACCTCTCGGACCCCCTGGGTCCCGTCTGGGCCGAGGAGCTGATGCGAGACTTCACCGCCCTGGGGGCGAACGGGATCTTGATCCTCACCACCCTCCTCGCCGCCGGAGCTCTTTTCCTCGCGAGAAAGCCCCACGCCGCCTGGGCTCTGATCGTGGCCGTGGGGCTGGGCCTCGGAGCGAGCTTCCTGCTCAAGAGCGCCTTCGACCGTCCGCGACCCGATCTCGTGCCCCACGGGACCCTCGTCCGCACCCGGAGCTTCCCCTCGGGCCACGCCATGGGGTCTGCCCTGACCTATCTGACCCTCGCCGCGCTCCTTGCGCGGCAGACAGCCGAGCTCCGCCTGAAGCTCTACTTCTTCGCGGGTGCCCTGCTGCTGACGATCCTCGTGGGAATCAGCCGCGTCTACCTCGGCGTGCACTGGCCCACCGACATTCTGGCCGGCTGGACGGCGGGCGTCTTCTGGGCGATCCTCTCTTGGACGGCCGTACGGAGCCTCCAGAGGCGGGGCCGGGTCGAGGGGGAGGAACGATGAGGGCCGCCTCGACCGGCGAGAGGCGAGAGCGCAACCGAAAATCGGTGTACGGGGACCGGATATGCATTGGCTGATACTGCTGGGAATCGTCGTTCTTCTGGTCGCACTGTCCGCCCTGACCGGAGCCAAGCCGAAGGGCACGCGACCGGTGGCCCGGACACGACTCATGACCCTGGCGAGGGTCTTCCTGGGCATCCTGGCCCTGATCTTCTTCGTCCTGGCGCTCCGCTCCTACGGACTGCTCTGAAGGTGATTCCTCGCCTGGACCGGTCGCCGACGCCGATCCGCCCCCTGCCGGCGCACTCCACCGCAGATCTCTTCAGGCCCCGGCCGGCTCCACCGCTCCCCCGGCTCGACCGGATCCCAACCGCCGCCACAGCGCGAAGAGGACCAGGAAAATCCCCAGCGTACACACGATGGCCGGTCCGGAGGGCAGGTCCCACCGGTAGGAAGCCCCGAGGCCGAATGCGCTGGCGGCCACTCCCGCCGCCCAGGCAATCAACAGGCGCACCGCCCAGCTCCGGCTCACCACCAGGGCGATGATGGCGGGAGCCACCAGGAAGGTGAAGACCATCAGCACGCCGGCGACCTCGACGGCCACCGTCACCACCACACCGAAGGAAGCATAGAAGAGGAAGTCCCACCAGGCCAGGCTCCAGCCCCGGCTCGCCGCCTCGCCGGGATCTTCCGAGATGAGGACGAACCGCTTCCGGTAGACGAAGTGGAAGAGCCCCACCAGGGCCACCAGCACCAGATCCCGGATCACGGTTCCCCAGGTGACCCAGAGGATCGATCCCGCCAGGGCCTCCTTGATGTGCTCGGCTCCCTCCGGGGCCCGGTCGGCGACGACCAGGGCCAGAGCGGAGGCCAGCACGTAGGTGATCCCGATGATCGCCTCCTGAGGGACGTCCCCCTCGTCGGTCCGGGAGAGGCTGAAGATCGCCGCCCCCAACAGAGTGGCCACCAGGGAGAACCCGAAGGCGGCCGGGCTTCCGGGTTCGTGATGCATCAGGAACGCCACCAGGGTCCCCAGGGCCGCGATCTGGGCCAGGGCCAGATCGACGAAGATCACCTCCCGAAGAAGGACGTGAAGCCCGAGATAGCCGAGGATGGCGACCAGGATCAGGCAGCTCACGAAAGGGGCGGCGAGGAAGGTGGCGACGTCGAGCATCAGCTCCCCCCTCCGAAGGCCCGGGCCAGACCGTCGACCCAGAGATCGATCAGATCGAAGTAGGACTCCGCCTCGCCGCCCGGCTCCAGGGGAACGATCAGGGCCGTGGCCCCGGTCCGGTCCGCCAGCTTCGCCGGCTTCCTCGGGTCGAAGTAGTTCGCGGTCAGGATCACGGGGATCTCCTCCTTCTCGATGGTCTGGATCAGCTCGTGGACGTGCCGGGCCGAGGGCGGGATTCCCGGCTTCGGCTCCACGTAGTCGACGATCTCCAGCCCGAAGAGATCGGTGAAGTAGATCCAGTTCTTGTGGTAGGCGATGATCTCCCGACCCCGGAAGATCCGCCCCTCCCCCAGCCAGCCACCGAGGCGCTCCAGAAGCGGGGCCCCCTGGTACTCCTGGCTCGAAAGGAATTCGAAGAGCTTCCCGTTTCGGGCCAGGGGATCCAAGCGCTCGGAGCCCAGGAGCTCCACCAGCTCGGCACCGTAGAGGGCCACGTCGATCCGGTGCCGAAGATCCTCCAGGCCCGTCCGGTAGACCTCC
>JAWVZJ010000199.1:0-5433 GCA_033722255.1 Thermoanaerobaculia bacterium
CGTCGTCTCCGGGAACCTCGAGGCTCGGGACATGGGAGCCGTCGCCGCCGACGTCCGGGAGGGCCTGGCGGGGATCGGCCTGCCGGCCAACGCCACCGCCTCCCTCTCGGGCCAGCAGGAGGAGATGGAGCGCTCCTTCCGATCCCTCACCATGGCCATGGGCCTGGCCATCTTCCTCGTCTATCTGGTGATGGCGTCGCAGTTCGAGTCCTTCCTCCACCCCTTCGTCATCATCTTCACCCTCCCCCTGGGGGCCATCGGCGTGATTCTGAGCCTGGCCCTGACCGGGAACACCATCAACGTCGTGGCCCTGATCGGAGCCGTGATGCTGGCGGGGATCGTGGTCAACAACGCCATCGTGCTCATCGACGCGGTGAACCAGCGACGCCGCTCCGGGATGGAGCTGCAGGACGCCCTGGTGGCCGCCGGGTCCGACAGGCTCCGGCCGATCCTGATGACCTCGGCCACCACCATCTTCGGGCTCCTTCCCATGGCCCTGGGGCTGGGGGAGGGAGCCGAGCTCCGGGCCCCCCTGGCGATTACGGTGATCGGTGGGCTCGCCGTGGGCACGGTCCTCACCCTGGTGGTCATCCCGGTGGTCTACTCCCTCCTGAGCCGGGAGTCCCTGGCCGTCGAGACCGAGAGCTCTCGGAGCTCGATCCCGGCGGGAGAGGCCCTCCAACCGGCGACGACGAAGTGAGGCGAGGAGGAACGGCCCCATGAGCCTTCCCAAGCTGGCCGTCGAACGGCCGATCACCGCGACCATGGTGCTGGTCTCGGTCCTGGTGATCGGCGGGATCGCCCTGTTCCGGCTCTCCCTGGCCTACCTGCCCACCGTCGACGCCCCCTTCATCGGGGTCAGCGTCCCCTACCCCAACTCCAACCCCCAGCAGATCGAGCGGGAGATCGTCAAGCCGGTAGAGGAGATCCTCTCGACCCTGGAGGGGATCAAGAAGCTCCGCTCCGAGGCCGGAGCCGACGGAGCCGAGTTCTGGCTCGAGTTCGACTGGGGCCAGGAGCTCGACATCGTCCGGATGCAGGTCTCCGAGAAGATGGACCAGATCGAAGCCTCCCTGCCGGAGGCGATCGGAGAGGTCCAGATCTTCTCGTTCAACACGAACAGCATGCCGGTGGTCCAGGCCCGGATCTCCGCCCAGGGCGTCGACCTCTCGGCGAACTACGAGCTCCTGGAGGCCCGGGTCCTGAACCCGCTCCGGCGAATCGACGGAGTGGCCCGGGTGGATCTCAACGGCGTCGCCCCCCGGGAGCTCTTCATCGACCTGATCCTGGACGAGGTCAAAGCCCACAACGTGGACATCCGGGCCCTGGTCCAGAAGCTGGAGGGCGCCGGCGCCAACACCGTCCTGGGGCCGGTGGATGAGGAGGGCAAACGCTACACCGCCCGCTCCCTGGGCTCCTTCGACAGCATCGAGGCGGTCGGAGACCTGGTGATCGACGAGACCGGGCTGACCCTGGACGAGGTGGCCGAGATCAGCTACGAGGAGCCCCCGATCGGCTTCGGGCGTCATCTCGACGGCCAGCACGCCATCGCCCTGGAGGTCTTCAAAGAGTCCACGGCCAACACCGTGGAGGTCGTGGACGCCGTCAACCGGACCCTGGAGGAGGAGATCAACCGGGACCCGCTCCTGGCCGGAATCAACATCTTCACCTGGGAGGACCAGGGCAAGGAGATCACCAGCGGGATCCGGGGCCTGCGGACGGCGGGCCTGATCGGCGCCCTCCTGGCGATCTTCAGTCTCTACTTCTTTCTCCGGCGGCTGGACTCCACCCTGATCGTCTCCCTGTCGATCCCCTTCTCCATCATCGCCGCCTGCGGGGCCCTCTACTTCATGGGGAAGAGCCTGAACATCCTCTCCATGATGGGACTGATGCTGGCAGTGGGGATGCTGGTGGACAACGGGATCGTGGTCCTGGAGTCCATCGACCGCCGCCTCCGGGACATCCCGGACCGGGAGCGGGCGGCCCGGATCGGGACGAAGGAGGTGTCGATGGCGGTGATCGCCTCCACCATTACCACCCTGATCGTCTTCCTCCCCCTGGTGGTGGGGGCCAAGACCGGCCTGACCACCTGGCTCCGGGAGGTGGGAGTCACCATCTCCGTGGCCCTGGTCTGCTCCCTCTTCTCGTCCCTGACCCTGATCCCCCTGGTGGCGGCCCACTTCCTGAAAAACAAGGAGGTGAAGCCGAGCCGCTTCCTGGTGGGTCTCGAGGAACGGTACGCGGGAGTCCTGGGATGGACCCTGGATCACCGCTGGAAGACGGCGGGGCTCCTGGTCCTGTTTCTGGGAATCGGGATCCTGCCCTTCCCTCTGGGCCTGGTGGACTGGGGCATGTTCACCGCCACCATCACCGAGCGACTCTACCTCTCGTACGAGTTCACCGACTTCGCCTACAAATCCGAGGCGGAGAGGGCCGTCACCCGGGTGGAGCGGTTCCTGGAGAAGCGCAGGGAGGACTTCAACATCGCCTCCATCTACAGCTACTTCCAGGAGAACCGGGCCGGGACCACCATGGTCATGGAGGACAAGAGCCTGGACGACGACGAGATGAAGGAGCTGCGCTCGGAGATCCGGGAGAGCCTGCCGGAGATCCCGGGCGTCAAGCTCCGGTTCGAGAACGACAGCGAGCAGGGTGGGAGCTCCACCTTCTTCGCCGTCAAGCTCTACGGCCAGGACACGGACGAGCTCTACGGCCTCGCCGACGAGGCGGCCCGGCGCCTGGACACCCTGGAGGGCATCGAGGACATCGTCACCCCCAGGAACCAGGGCCAGCGGGAGGTCCGGGTCGAGGTGGACCGGGAGAAGATCGCCCGGATGGGCATGACGGCCCAGGACGTCTCGAATCTCTTCGGCTTCACCCTGGGCGGGATGCGCCTGCCCCGGTTCAAGGCCGGGGACCGGGAGATCGAGACCTGGCTCGCCCTCCGGCTGGAGGACCGGGAGAACCTGGAGGACCTGAAGTCGATCCAGTTCAGCGATCTCGAGGGCCGGCCGATCCAGCTCGGGGACATCGCCCGCTTCGAGATCGTGGAGAGGCCGCCGAGAATCCGACGAGAGAACCGGAAGGTGCAGGTGGCCGTCGACGCCGTCTACGAAGGGGACGACTGGAACGACACGAAGGAGGAGATCACCGGCTTGATGGACGCCCTGGACCTGCCGGCGGGCTACTCCTGGGGATGGAACGACCGGATCATCGAGAACGAGAACCAGAGCGCCGAAATGGGGGTGAACTTCCTCCTGGCTCTTCTCCTGGTCTACCTGGTGATGAGCTCGCTCTTCGAGTCCCTGGCCCAGCCCTTCGCCATCCTCTTCTCCATCGTCTTCGCCCTCCCGGGGGTCTTCTGGACCCTGGCCGCCACGGGAACACCCTTCAACCTCATGGCCCAGATCGGCCTCCTGATCCTGATGGGGATCGTGGTGAACAACGGGATCGTTCTCCTGGACCACATGAACCAGCTCCGGGACCGGGGACTGTCCGAGAGGGAGGCGGTCCTCCAGGCCGGCCGGGACCGGATGCGGCCGATCCTCATGACCGCCGCGACCACGGTCATCGGCCTCCTACCCCTGGCCGCCGGGGGCGCCAGCGTGTCGGGACTGATGTACTTCCCCATGGCCCGGACCGTGATGGGCGGTCTGATCACCTCCGCCTTCGTGACCCTCCTGGTCCTCCCCCTGGCGGCGTTGATGATGGAGGCCGTCGGCCGGTGGCTGGCCGGGATCTGGCGGGCCTCCACGCCGGGCCTGGGGAGGGCCCCGGGCACGACCGGCGCCGCAGCCGGGGAGCCCGCGGCGAGCTGAGCTCCGAAGGAAGACCCGCGGACGACGACACCCGATACCCCAATTCGTACAGGTCGGCCCTCCCCATGGACGGCTCATCCGGGGAATCGTACAGGTCGTCGGAGGCTCAGGGAACGTACCAGACCGGACAGGGCGCCTGGTGGAGGACCTCCTTCGCGGTGTTCCGGTGCAGGAGGCTCTTCAGCAATCCCTTCACGTGCTCTCCCATGATCAGGAAGTCCGCGTCGAGCTTCCGGACCGTGGAGACGATGCCCTCCACCGCCTCTCCGGTCGCCAGGTGCACACCGACCCGGCCCTCCAGGTCGTCGGGGACCGTCTCTTCCAGATGAGCCACCAGCCCCTCCACACTCTCCTCCGAAGGCTCTTGCCGCCCGGTGAGCACATGGAGCAGGTGGAGCCGGAGGGGAACCGTCCGGGCGAGCTCGAAAGCGTAGCTCGCCGCCCTCTCACTCCCAGGGGAGAGATCCGTGGCCACAACCACCTCCGGCTCCTTCCTCTCGCCGGCGGGGAAGAGATGGTGGACGTCCTCACCCTCGTGATCGTGGAGGGTCAGGACCGGACAGGGCGCCCTCTCGATCAACCTCTCCGTGATCGAGGAGTGGTCGTCGTGCGTCCGGCCGTGGCAACCGACCACGATCAGGTCCGCCGGCAGCTCCCGGGCCAGGGCCATCAGGGCCGGAACCACCGCTCCCCGACTGATGCTGGCCTCCCCTGCGATCTCTTCCGGGAGATCCTCCAGCAGCCGGCGCAGACGCTCCTCCGGCTCTGCGGGTCGTCCGTCCCGGGGCACGTGGTTCTGCTTCCAGTCCCAGGCCCGGGAGAAGCCCGGAGGAGCGGCGCTCTCGTTGTGGTGGAGCACGAGCCGGGATCCGAACCTCTGACAGACTTCGACGGCCAGACCGAGCTCCTCTTCGGTCAGGGGAGTGAAGTCGACGGGCGAGACGACGGTGCGGATCTGGACCATGAGCTACCTCCTCGTGATGCGGCTCGGGACGGCGAGCCCCAGAGGAATCCCGAGGGCTTCTCCACGGAAATTCTGCCACCGAGGCCGGACCCGTGCCACACGCGGCCGGGTGGACTCTCCCCACCCCATCGGCTAGGAATCGGGTGGAATCGATCCCGGAGCCGGTCCGGCCCGGTCGGTGAACAGCCTCGCATGCACCCCTGGTGCACCCAGGAGGGTGAGAATGGTCTCCGGCCGATCCTCCGGACCTCGACCTTCGAGGGGCTTCGGGACTCCGGTCCGGATCGGCTCTCGATCCGGGGCTTCCCCCTCCTCGCTACTCGGGCCGCCCCCCTGGAGCGCAAATCTCCGCCACCCGCTCCCGGGCCCAGGCCCGGGCCCGGAACAGGCATCCCTCGCCCCGGGGTTCGATATAGGGATCCGGTCCCGAGGCCTCGTACTCGGCCATCAGGTGCTCGGCGCTCATCCCGTCCTGGTAGCTCGATTCCAGGAACTCCTCCACGACTCGCCGACAGGTCTCCAGGGCCTCGTCGCAGGCGCCGAAGGTTCCGACCCGGTACTTCTCGGCCTCTCCCGACAGGTGGAACGGATGGTGGGCCCAGACCGTGTAGCCCTCATCCGGTCCGGGCTCGGTGGCGGGGTTCGGCATGA
>JAWVZJ010000200.1:0-5421 GCA_033722255.1 Thermoanaerobaculia bacterium
GGCGCCGCCTCCGAGAGTGCCGGTGAGCTTCGTGCGATGAGCGTTCCTCGATGAGTGCCTCTCGGGAATCGAGCGCGGCCCCACGGCCCCCGGGGCACCGATCCGTGCCGAGATCTCCCGTTCCCACTCTGATCCGGTCGGCCTTACGACAGGACGAGCCCAACCGTGCCCCCTGAGGATCGGCTCCAGGAGTACCGGGCGAAGCGCGATCCGACGACCACCCCGGAACCCTTCGGCCAGGGCGAGGAATCTCCCTCCCCGTCCCGGGTCTTCGTCGTCCAGCAGCACGACGCCCGGAGCCTCCACTGGGACCTGCGTCTGGAGATGGAGGGGGTACTGAGGTCCTGGGCCGTGCCCAAGGGACCATCGCTGGATCCATCGGTCAGACGTCTGGCGATCCGGACCGAGGATCATCCCCTGGAGTACGCCGACTTCGAGGGCGTGATCCCCGAGGGAAGCTACGGGGCCGGCGCCATGATCGTCTGGGACCGGGGCCGATGGACCCCGCTCCCGGTCTCCGCGAAGGAGGAGGAGAAGGGCAAGCTCCTCTTCGAGCTCCACGGCCGCAAGCTCCGGGGCCGCTGGACCCTCTTCCCCACCTCCGACGACGGGAAACAGTGGCTCCTGATCAAGAAGGAGGACGCCTGGTCCCGGCCGGAGGAGGAATCCACACCCCCGGAGACCTCGATCCTCTCGGGCCTGAGCGTCCGGGAGCTCGCCGAGGGGGCGAGCCACCGGGACGAGATCGTGGCGGAGCTCGAGGCCCTGGGGGCGACCCGACGCCCGGTGGAGCTCGACTCGGTGGAGCCCATGCTGGCCGAGACCGCCGAGGGACCGTTCAGCCGAGAGGGATGGTGGTTCGAGCTCAAGTACGACGGCTACCGGCTACTCGCCGCCCGGCGGGGATCCCGCCCCGAGCTCCGCTACCGCCGGGGCGGCGAGGTGACCCGGATCTATCCCGAGATCGTCCGAGCCCTCCTGGCCCTGCCCTACGAGGAGCTGATTCTGGATGGAGAGGTGGTGGTCCTGGAGCCCGACGGCCGGCCGAGCTTCCAGCGCCTGCAGCGCCGGGCCCAGCTCTCCCGCCGTCTGGACATCGAGCGCGGAACGCTGGATCACCCGGTCACCCTCTACGCCTTCGACCTCCTGGCCTTCGCGGGCTACGACCTCCGAGATCTGCCCCTGAGGGAGCGGAAGCGGCCCCTGCGAAGGATCCTCCCCGGCCTCGGGGTCGTCCGCTACGCCGACGAGGTGGAGGAGCGAGGCGAGGCCCTCTTTCGCCAGGTCCGAGACACCGAGCTCGAAGGGGTCATGGCCAAGGACGCCTCCTCCCGCTACCGACCGGGGCGGTCCGACCGATGGCTCAAGATCCGGGCCGACGAGGCGGAGGAGGTGGTGATCGTCGGTCATCGCCCCCCGAAGGGCGAAACCTCGGGAATCGGAGCTCTTCACGTGGCCCAGTGGCAAGGGGGAGAGCTGGTCCCCGTGGGTCGGGTGGGGTCGGGGCTCGATGCGGCGATCCGGAGGGAGCTCGAGGTCGCCCTGGCTCCCCTGAAGCAGGAGAGTCCTCCCCTGGAGCTCCCGGAGGGACAGGTCAGAGACCAGGACACCTGGGTGGCTCCCCGGCGCCGGGCCCGGGTCCGCTACACCGAGAAGACCGACGACGGACGCCTCCGACACCCGGTGTTCCTGGAGCTGCTGGAGGAGACGGTTCCGAGGGTCTCCAGGCATGCCGTGGAAGCTGCCGAATCCCAGGACAGGTCTGGCGCCAAGAGCAGATTCGGCGCGAAGTCCGGGTCCGGCACCGGATCCGAGCCCGGGCCGGTGGAGATCACGAATCGGGACAAGCCGTTCTGGCCCGACGACGGCTTCACCAAGGGCGACCTCGTCGACTACTACGACCGCATCGCCCCCTGGCTCCTTCCCTACCTCCGGAGCCGTCCCCTGGTCCTGGCTCGCTATCCGGACGGGATCGCCGGGAAATCCTTCTATCAGAAGCAGGCCCCCGCCCATCTCCCGGACTGGATCGAGACGGTGGAGATTCGGAGCGGCTCTCCTCCGAAGGCGATCGACTACATCGTGTGCAACGACCGGGAGACCCTCCTCCATCTGGTGAATCTGGGGACGATTCCCTTCCACCTCTGGGCCAGCCCGGTGGACCGGCTGGACCGTCCCGACTGGTGCATCGTCGACCTGGATCCCAAGGAGGCCCCTTTCGAGGACGTGGTCGTCCTGGCCAGGACACTGTCCGAGATCTGCCGGGAGATCCGGGTCCCCGCGTTCGTCAAGACCAGCGGCGCCACCGGCCTCCACGTCCTGGTCCCCCTGGGGGGCCAGCTCGACTACGAGCAGAGCCGGACCTTCGCCGAGCTCCTGGCCCGACTCACCCTGGACCGGCACCGGAAGATCGCCACCCTGGCCCGCTCCCTCCAGGCCCGGTCGGGCCGCGTCTACCTGGACTACCTCCAGAACCGCCGCGGACAGCTCCTGGTGGCCCCCTATGCCGTCCGGGCCCTCCCGGGCGCCCCCGTCTCCACCCCCCTGCGCTGGAAGGAGGTGGTGCCCTCACTGGCGGTCGGACGGTTCACGATCCGCTCTGTCCCCCGGCGCATGGCCCAGCTCCAGGAGGATCCCCTGGCCCCGGTCCTGACGGCGGAACCGGACCTGTTGGCAGGGCTGGAGAGGCTGTCAGAGGCCCTCTCCTGACGGTACCTCGGGCCAGGATCCGCCTTCCCGTCCGGTCCCATTCACCGTCCCGGCCCGTCGGGACCGAGGAGGACCCTCGTCTCGAATGCCTCTGTCGCGAACCGACAAACCGCGGTCCCGCGTCCCGGCCGACCGGCGCTCCGGAACTGTCTCCGCAACTCCACCGGCATCCTGAAGGCCCGGCAAACACCCCGAGGAGAAGGTCACCGCCTACCCTCCTGTCCGAAGTACGCCAGGCCCGGCAGCTCCCCGCCCTCACCAGCCGACGGATGGTCGCCGGATCATCCTCCGCCGAATGGCCCGTCGAGGTCCGAAATCTCCCCCTGAGCGCTAGCTCTCTGGGCCCCGAGAATACCTGGCACGGACCTTGCTCCTAGATAGGGCAACAAATGGACGTTGTTCCTTCAGGGAGGTACCGCTCGCCATAATTTTTCCTACCTTACAGTGAGATTCTTTCGAATCTCCACCCCTCAACGACTCTTGCCAACCTCCCCCTATTCACACGGGGGTAAAGCCAAGAAGCCAACCTCAGAACGGACAACCTCCCTCGTCCACTAGAGAAGGACCGAAAAAGGCGGCCATCGCGGCCGCCTTTTTCGTTGTTTGCGCAAGTATGGCACACGGGGCAGTGTCCAGATGCCAGATTGACGCACTGCGGCAGCAGGGCAAAACCGGGCTCCCGAGCTCCTCCACCATCATTCTCGAAGCTCGGGTCCGACTCCGACGGACGGTACTCGCGGGGTGACGAGATCGTATGGCCCCGCTGAGCCCACCCCTGGGGCCCCGCGGGCCGAGCGTCAGCCCCGGATCTCCCGGAGGGTGAGGAGCGGACCCTCCAGAGAGCGGCCCTCGGAGAGGTCCACCCCGCCCTCCAGGGACCAGAAGCCGTCACCCTCGGGGTCGAGCAGCGTCTGGGAGATCTCCCACACCCGGGGCTCCCGCTTCTCGATCACGGTGTGGTGGCTACGCCGGGCTTCGGCGTCGAAGCGAACCTCCTCGTACTCCTCGAAGAAGGGCTCCAGGGCCTCCTGGAACCGCTCCTGCGACCACCGGTACCGGGAATCGTCCTGTCGGACGCTGGAGACGGCCTCCTCCCAGCTCTCCTGGGCCAGGGCCCGGACCAGGCGGTGGAGCTCGGCCCGGATCCGGGCGTGGAAGGCCTTCGGGTCGTGGAAGAGCTCGTAGGAGCGGAGCCCCTCCTTGGCCTGTGTCCGCTCCTCCTCGTCGCCCTGCCGGACCTCCGGGTGGATCAAGCTCTCCCACTCCTCCAGGAGGCTGGTGTCGGTGTGTTCGAGCATGGTCCGGAAGAAACCGATGACGTCATGGACCTCCTCGGTCTTCGCCCGGTCCGGGACGCTCTGGATCATCGTCTTGTAGAGCTGACTCAGATACCGGAGCAGGCTTCCCTCCCGCCGGGCCAGGCCGTAGCGGCGAACGAAGTCCCCGAAGGAGAGATAGTCCTCGAAGATCTCCCGGCCGATCCCCTTCGGGGACACCGTGCGGCCGCCGACCCAGGCATGCCGGCCCCGGAACTCGTTGAAGGATTCGTAGATCTCCTCTGCCTCCGGCTTGGGATGGGTCACCTGGTCCAGCTTCTCCATCCGCTTCTCGTAGGGGACGCCCTCGGCCTTGAGGCGGTGGAACAGATCGTCCCGGCGCTTGTCCTTCTGTCGCAGGAGGATCACCCGGGGATCCTCCAGCACGGCCTCCACCCGGGAGAGGACCGAGAGGGCATAGCCCTCGGCCTCGGGATCCAGCTCCTCGATGGCGTCCACCAGCCAGGGCGAGAGGGTCTGGTGGAGGGAGAACTCGGCCTGGAGCTCCTCGTCCACCACCACCCACAGGTAGTCCGTCTTCGTGTCCTTCTCCATGCCCAGGATCCCGGTCCGGGAGAGGGACCGGACCAGCCGGGCCGCGTCCCGGAGGTGGCGCTCCCGGGTCCGGTCGTCGTCGTGGGTCCGGGAGATCAGCTCCCGGAGAGAGTGGAAGTTCCGGCGGCTCGGGTCGTCGACGTCGGCGTCGTGCTGGACAGTGTCCAGGATCATGGTCGGGGTCACGGAGAACCGGGACTCCATCGACTCGGGATTGCTGGACCGGAGCTTGTCGAAGGTCTCCTCGGTCCAGACCACTTCGCCCTTCTTGGCCCCACCCTTGTGCTCCTTGCCCTTCGCCTCCGCCTTCCGCTTTTCGATGATGTGCTCCGGGGCCTGGACGACCACGGTCCCCTGATCGTCATACCCCTTCCGGCCGGCCCGACCGGCGATCTGCTGGAAGTCCCGAACGGTCAGGATCCCCACCTCCTGGCCGTCGTACTTGGCCAGCTTGTTGAAGAGCACGGTGCGGACCGGCATGTTCACTCCCACGCCCAGGGTGTCGGTGCCGAAGATCACCTTGAGCAACCCCTCCTGGGCGAGTTGCTCCACCAGGAGACGGTACTTCGGGAGGAGCCCGGCGTGGTGGACCCCGAGGGCGAAACGGAGGAAGCGCCGTACATCCTTCCCGTAAGGGGTGTCGAAGCGGAAGTCCGCCAGCTCCTCCCAGACCCTCTCCCGCTCCTCTCGAGTGGCGAGGCTCATGCTGGTGAACCCCTGGGCCAGCTCGGCGCACTCCCGCTGGGTGAAGCTCACGATGTAGACGGGAGCCCGACGCTTCTCCAGGAGATCCTCGACCGTCTCGTGGAGAGAGGTCTCCCGGTAGTCGAACTCCAGGGGCACC
>JAWVZJ010000201.1:0-5406 GCA_033722255.1 Thermoanaerobaculia bacterium
AGTCGATCACCTCCTTCGCCCTCTACGGGTTCCCGGAGAGCCACGCCGCGAGCTTCGCCCTCATCGCCTACGCCAGCGCCTATCTGAAGGCCCACCACCCCACCGCCTTCCTCGTCGCCCTGCTCAACGCCTGGCCCATGGGCTTCTACCACCCGGCCACCCTGGTCAAGGATGCCCAGCGTCACGGCGTCACCGTGCGTCCCATCGACGTCGACCGTTCCGGCTGGAAGTGCCGCTGGGAGGACCTCGAAGAGAGCCCGAGGGATCGAAGGACGCGAGCGCACCCCGGAAAGCGAAGGGGCCGCAACCGGATGACTCCCGGTGCCAGGGGAACCGAAGAGAACGAAGGAGATCGAGACAGCCTGAGGGATGAGGGACACGGAAGCCACCGGGACCGGGAGAGGCCCGCCGGCGCCTGTCGCCTGGGCTTCCGGTTCGTGAAGGGGCTCCGGGAAGTGGCGGGTCGGGCCATCGAAGAGGAACGAGCCCGAAGACCCTTCGCCAGTGTGGAGGACTGCGTCCGCCGCTGCGACCTCCGAGCCGACGAGGTGGCCCGCCTGGCCCACCTCGGGGCCTTCGGTAGCCTGGGGCTCACCCGCCGACAGGCTCTCTGGCAGGCCGCGGAGGCGGTCCGGGATCCGGGACCCCTGTTCGCGGAGACCGGAGCTGTGGAGACCCCAGACCACAATACGAGAACGACGGCAATCCTGGCCGGAGAACCGGGTCACCAACCCTCCCGGAAGGCCGCAGAAGTCGCGGAGCCGATAGAAGCCCGATACGGAGCTCCGGGAGGGGAGACCTGTCCGCAGACCGGGAGTGCTCCGCAATCGGTGAAGGGACCGGCAGGACATCCCGGGGGGGAATCCTCCGGGAGCTCACGGGGAGAGACGTCGATGGAACCATCAGACTCTCGTCCAGCTCCAGGGCCGAAGACGAGCTCGAATCCGGTTTCGGCGCCGGGTCCGAATTCAGATCCGGATCGGGTTTCTGATCCGGATGCAGCGTGCCCCCTCTCCCCTATGTCTCCCTTCGAGCGGACCCTGGCCGACTTCGCCGGAACCCGTATGACCACGGGGCCCCATCCGATCTCCTACCTCCGACCCCGCCTCGACCGCTGGAAGGTCCTCCCGGCGGAGAAGCTCCCTCCCCTCCCCCACGGCCTCACCGTCCGGATCGGGGGCTCGGTGATCACCCGGCAGCGCCCGGCCACGGCCCGGGGTCTGCTCTTCGTGACCCTGGAGGACGAGACGGGCACCGTCCAGGCGGCCGTGATGCCCGATCTCTTCCGGGAAAACCGGAACCTGCTGGCCCGCTCCCCCGCCCTGGTCATCGAGGGCCGACTCCAGAAAAAGGACGGCTCCTTGTCGGTCAAGGCCGAGCGCTTCTGGCCCCTGGAGGTCACCCGGATCCCGAGCCACGACTTTCACTGACTCCTTTCGCTCGTCTCGTCCCCTCCGGGGCCGGCTGTCCGACCACGATGACGCCCTACTGGACGTATCCGAGGGCCCGGAGCTCGTCGATCTCCCCCGTCGGGAGCGCTTCCTCTCGCTGCCGAGGGCCGTGCTCGTCTCGCCGGGACCTGCAGGCCTCCCACCAGGACCTGGCGGTACTCACCATTCGACGGGCGACCTCCGGATGTCGATCGGCGACGTTCCGCAGCTCCCCCGGGTCCGCTTCCAGGTCGTAGAGCTCGAGAACCCGGGGATCGAGGTTCACGATTCCCTTGAAACGACCGTCTCGAAGGGCCACGTTTCGGTCCCCCCGAATCTCCCGCCAGGGTCGGAAGAACTTCTCTTCGTTGATTCGGACGGCGACGGGAAGGGGATCGCCGCGGGCCTCCTCGATCCGGCTCGAATCCTCGTCTCGGAGCCGAGGGAGGAGGCTCTCGCCCCGAGCCGTGGGGGGAATCTCCACTCCCACGGCGTCCAGGATCGTGGGCAGGAGGTCCACCAGGGAGACGGAGGCCGACTTCCGGAGGCCCCCGTGGAGGTCGGCGGGAAAACGGGTCAGGAGGGGGACTGAGTCAGCTCCCGGAAGAGGGAGTGATCGTGCTGCCAGCCTCCGTGCTCCCCGAACTCCTCCCCGGGGTCCGAGAGGAAGACGAAGAGGGTGTTCTCCCACTCGCCGAAGCGCTGGAGGGTATCGAGGACCCGGCCCATCCGCCGGTCCGCCTGAAGGATCGACGCGTCGTACAGATCCAGAACCTCATCCCGGAACGCGGCCAGGGCGGCCAGGGTCCGGATCTGCGCCGCGGTGTTGTCGGTGCTCCCGACCGGTCGCCCTTCCCGCCAGTCGACGTTGGTCAAGGTCCGATAGCGGCGGCTCAGGGCGTTGATCCGCCCTCGGGTCTCGGGGCCGACGCGTTCGAAACGAGCCAGGAGGTTCTCGGGCGGGTGGTAGGGATCGTGGGGCTCCACGGTGTGGATGTAGAGGAACAGCGGTCCGGGCGGTCGGTCCTCGAGGAGCATCTCGACGAGCTCCTCCGGGTGCTTCCGGGCCTTCAAGCCCATCAGATTCGTCGCGTCGAAGCCGCGATCGAGGCCGGAGAAGGTCCCGGCGTACTGGTTCGCGAAGAGCGATGCCGTGTTGTAGCCCCTCTCCTGGAGCAGCTGGGCCAGGGTCCGGAGGGCGGGGGAGACCAGCTTTCCCTGAGAGGTCACGCCGTGTTCGCAGGAGAAGGTCGACGTCATCAACGACACCACCGACGGCAGAGTCCACGGTGCCGGGGCGATGGCCTCCTCGAAGACCACGGATCGGCGGGCCAGGTCGTCGAGCCGGGGGGAGGTCGGTCGCTGGTATCCGTACACACCCAGATGGTCTGCCCGGAGCGTGTCCACCAGGTAAACGACGACGTTCGGGGGCTCTCCGGCGAAGCCGGAGTCCATGCGGTCCGGGCACCCAGTCCACAGGAGGGAGAGAAGAACCAGGCTCAGAACCGAGCCGCAAACCCGGTGGGGACGAGCGCTTTCGATCCCAGACACGGTCTGAGCCAACGTGCCTCGCCGCGAGTGAATTCCAGGGCCTCGAGGTGTTTTCGGGGGCTCGGAGGCACAATCGGGGAGCCCACTCCGATTGCGAAGGTCGGTGAAATCCTGGACGCAGTGAGTCTCGGAACCGAGCTTGGACGCGTGCCCACCCTCACCCCTCTTGACCCTTCCTCCGCTCTCGGGTATCAAGTATCTGATCGATTGACTACGAAGTGCGTTTCTCTGATTTGTCCTGAAGGAGACCTGGTTGTCGGACGAGGGTGAACATCTCCCGAGCGAGGCCACGGAGAGCATCGGACCCAGGTTGCCAACCGACCGCATCTGGCCCGAGCTGGAGCCTGGGACCCGACTGGCCGACCGGTACGAGATCGTCCGACGAATCGGCAGCGGAGGCTACGCGAACGTCTACCTGGCCCGGGATCCGGTTCTCCGTCGGGACGTCGCCCTGAAGGTCCTCCATCGGGAGCGCCTCGGTGAACGGGGGATCGCCCGTCTCCGCCGGGAGGCGACCGTGGCCCGGGAGGTCGCCAGCCCGCATCTGGTGGAGATCTACGATCTCGTCGTCCAGGAGCACACCGTCTTCCTGGTCATGGAGTGGATCGATGGCGAGACGCTCCAGGACCGCATCCGCCGCCGAGGTCCCCTGCCGGTCGAGGAGGTCCTGGAGATCGGGGGGCAGGTCCTGGTCGGGCTGGAGGCCCTCCACGAACGGGAGATCGTTCATCGGGACATCAAGCCCTCGAACATCCTTCTGGACGGAGACCGGGCCAAGTTGGCGGACCTGGGTCTGGCCCTCCACTGGCCCGGAGACCACACCCGCATCACGGCCACCGAGGCCGTGGTGGGTACCGCAGAGTACCTGGCACCGGAGCAGATCCTGGACCGGCCCGTGGACGCCAGGACCGATCTCTACGCCCTGGGAGCCACCCTCTACGAAGCCCTCACCGGCCATCCACCCTTCCGGGAGGGGACCTCGCTGGCCAAGATCCTGGCCCGCCTCCAGGACGGTCCGTCTCCCGTCCGGGAGGACCGTCCGGACGTTCCCCGGTGGCTGGATCAGCTAATTCTCCGACTTCTGGAGCGACGGCCGGAAGACCGCTACCCCTCCGTCGACTCCCTCCGGCGGGCCCTGAGCACCCGGACCACCCAGTGGCTCGTGCCTCGTCGCCGGAGGATCGCGGGGCGACTCCTGATCCTGGTCGCCCTGGGTTTCGGACTGGCGGTCGTCCTCTGGTCCCGGATGGCACCGTCCGGACCGGAGTTCTCCCATGTGGTCTCTCTGGGGGACGGAGACGGCATCCAGGCGGTCGCCACCGACGGGACCATCCTCTGGACCCGGGAAGGGATTCTGGCGGAATTCGTGTCCTTCCGGAGGACACCCGACGGCGTCGTGCGACTGGCCGGTTTCTTCACCGACGGGCAAAAGACCGGAAAGACGGATCGGAGACTCCGGATCCTGGACGCTCGAACCGGGGAGCTGGTCCGGACGGTGATCCTTCCCTCGGACACGCCGGGGGGCTCCTCATACTTCCCGGACTTCTCCGACACCTACGGTACAGATCTCGTCGCGAGAGACGTCGACGGAGACGGCGCGGCCGAGATCCTGGTCACCTTCCTCCACACCTACTGGCCCTCCTACACCGTACTCTACGAGCCGAAGGTCCGGCGGACCCGCATCGTTCTCCTGGCGGCCGGGCACCACCGCCCGGCGGCGGTCCTGGACCTGGACCGGGACGGAGAGCGGGAGCTCCTGCTCCACGGCTACGCGAACCGTCTCGGCTTCAACATGGGGCTGGCCGCCGTGGATCTCGAGCCTCCGGTCAACCGGGACCTCGGGCGACGATTGCCTCCTCCGGCCCACACTCCGGACGCCGAGCTCGCTGGAGCTCCGAATCCGCTCCTCCGCTGGTACGCCCTGCTTCCTCCGGATTCCTGCGAGGGACCGGCTGCTACCGCCTGCGTGCGACCTCGTGAGGATCGGCTCGAGATCCCGGTGGAGCACGACGATCCCCTTTTCCTGGACCTCCACGGCTTCCGGATCGGTACGGCGTCTGCCCTCTCTCCGGCCGAACGACAGCGGGTCCGGTTCCGCAGTTATCGAGAGTTGGCCCGAGCCCAGACCCTCCGGGTCACCGGGCCCGCGACGGAGGCCCTCGCCGCGGCCCGGGAGGGCACTAAGGAGGCTCGGCGCGCCGGGGCTCCGCTCCTGACGGAGTGGGGAGCCCGGGTCCAGGGCATGATCCTGGCCGAGCAGGGACGGCTGGAGGAGGCCCGGGCGACCTTTCGGGAGATCTGGGAGGAGACCGAGTCTCCAGAAAACGTCGCCTACGATGCCGGCCACGCCCTCCATCTCCAGGGCGCCCTGGAGGAGGCCGTGGGTTGGTACCGCCGGGTCTTCGCGATCGACCCCACGAACCGC